>JALOOB010000152.1 GCA_025454635.1 Anaerolineae bacterium | reverse complement strand
GTGATGAGGATTCTGGAGGCTGCGGGTGGACCCAACCGGCCGGCCGAGTTTATGAGCACGCACCCTGATCCGGGGAACCGCGTGGCCACTATCGAGGATGCAATCCGCCGCCTGTATCCGGACGGCGTGCCCACCGGGCTGAAAGAGTAGTACGAATTGATGCAACAGCCTGACCAGGGACGGGCGACGTCCGTCACCGTCGCGCCCCCTCCGCAAGCGGCTGCGCCGCAGGGTTTTGGGCGGCCGGTCATTGTCATGAAGAACGCGGCCAAGCGCTTCGGCGACGCGGTTGCGGTCGAGGGTCTCAACTTCACAGTGCACGAAGGCGAAATCTTCGGGTTTATCGGGCCGTCGGGCAGCGGCAAAACGACGACGATCCGGCTGATGAACGGCACGTACGCGCCCTCTGAGGGGAGCGTGACCGTGTTCGGGGAGCCGGCGGGCGCGATGCCGGGCCGAGTGCGCGAGAGCATCGGCTACCTGCCGCAGTTGTTCATCCTCTATCCGAACCTTTCGGTTAAGGAGAACATCGACTTTTCGGCGTCCTTGTACGGGTTGAGCTGGTTCGGGAGGCGGAAGCGGCGGCGGGAGGTGCTCGAATTTGTCGAGTTGTGGGACCACCGCGGCAAGCTGGCGCGCGATATTTCGGGCGGCATGCAGCGGCGGCTGGGGCTGGCGTCGTCGTTGATCCACGACCCGCGGCTGATCTTCCTGGATGAGCCGACGGCGGGGATCGACCCGATCCTGCGCGCGAAGTTCTGGGATGCGTTCCGCGAGCTGAAGGCGCAGGGACGGTCGTTATTCGTGACGACGCAGTACGTGACCGAGGCGGAATACTGCGACCACGTGGCGGTGCTTGGACACGGGCAGGTCATCGCGGTGGACACGCCGGAGAACCTGCGCGCGCTGGCGTACGGGGGCGAAATCATCGACGTGCGCGCGGCGCAGATCGGGCATGCGACGCGGCCGCTGTTTGCGCGGCTGGCGGGCGTGCGGTCGATCGATACGAGTGTGCCGGGCCGCGCGCGGCTGGTGGTCGAGGATGCGCCTTCATCGATGCCGGGTGTGATGGAAGTGCTGCGCGGGGAGAACATCGAGGTCGAGGGGATCGAGCAGTACCGACCGACCTTCGACGAGGTGTTTGTGCGGCTGGTGGAGCGGCACCAGGAGGAGACCGGCGAGACGCTGGAGGAGGCCGCGCGTGCTTAAGCCGATTGTCCGCATTTCGTCATTTCTGGGCAAGGAAATCCGGGAGATCCTCCGGCAGCCGTGGCTGGTCGTGCGGTTGATCCTCGGCCCGTTCCTTATTTTGCTGCTGGTGGGGCTGGGTTACACCAACAACCCGCGTGTGCTGCGCGCGATGTTCGTCGTGCCGGCGAACGAGCCGGGTGTGGCGCAGCAGGTGGAGGAGTACGCGAGCAACCTGGGTCCGCAATTGATCTACACGGGGCAGACGGTGAGCCGGGAAGAGGCGCTGCAACGGCTGCGGATCGGGCAGGTCGACATGGTGGTGGTGTACCCGGAGCGGGCGTACGAGACGGTCAAGAACGGCTCGCAGGCGGTGCTGGAGTTGTACCACAACGAGATCGACCCGACGCAGGCCGCGTATGTGGACCAGTTGGGCCGGGTGTACGTGGGCGAGATGAACCGGCGCATCCTGATGTTGTTTGCGCAGCAAGCCAAGGTGGAGAGCCGCGAGTCGCAGGCGGAGCTGCAGCAGGCGCGCGAAGCGGCGCAGCGCGCGCGGGCGGCTTCGGCCGCGGGCGACACGGACGGCGCGCTCGAAGAATTGCTGGCGGCGAATAGCTCGATCGACCGGGCGACCGCGTTGCTCGGCGCGACCGCGCTGATTATGGGCGGGGTGGGGCAGGGGCTGGGCGGCGAGCTGGCCGTGGCGCAGGAGGACCCCCTGGCGAGCGACGACGCGTCGGTGGACGAGCGCGCGGCGCAGGCCGACGCGGACCTGGACCGGCTCGACCAGCAGTTGGTCGAGTTGGAGAAGGTGCCGGCGGACGTGATGGTGTCGCCGCTCACGACTGAGACGAAGACGATCGCAACGTTCACGCCATCGTTCGTGACGTTCTATGCGCCGGGTGTGCTGGCGCTGATCCTGCAGCATGTGGCGATCAGCATCGCGTCGCTGGCGCTGGTGCGCGAGAAGGTAGCTGGGGCGATCGAGCTGTTCCGCGTCGCGCCGATCTCGGCGTTCGAGATCCTGCTCGGCAAGTACGGCAGTTACATCATCTTCGTCGGCTTCCTGGCGCTGATCCTGACCGCGGCGATGATTTACCTGCTCGGCGTGCCGCTGCTCGGCACAATCGGCTGGCTCGTGCTGTCGATCTTCCTGCTGGTGTTCGCGTCGCTGGGCATCGGCTTTGCGATCTCGGCCACGTCGGGCACGGATTCGCAGGCGGTGCAGGCGTCGATGCTGGTGCTGCTGGCCGCGATGTTCTTCAGCGGATTCGTGTTTCCGCTGGCTCAAATCCTGGTTCCTGTGCGTTACATAGGTTACCTGCTGCCTGTGACGTACAGCATCACGAATTTGCAGAACGTGATGCTTAAGGGCATCCCGCCGCCGCCGCTGTTTCTGATCGCGCTGGCGGCGATGGGAGTGGCGATGTTCGTGTTTGCGTGGTGGCGATACCGGCGGGCGATGGTGAGGGTGTAGTGGTGTGGGTCGATGTGGTTGCCGACCACGAATCCGGCGACTGCGTCGCCGGGCACGAATACACGAATGGCGGGGAGTGCGCGGCGGGATTCGCGTATTCGTGATGGATTCGAAGTCGGCCACGGGCGGGTAAGCGGCGAGTTGTAGTCGGAGTGTTGTGACGGAGAGAGTGGGATGGCGATTTTTCAGACGATTCTGGCGGCGCTCGGGAGGCAAGTCGGGCGGCTGCTGAACACGATTTTTGGCTGGGCGACGACCACGCTGTTTGGCAAGGTGCCGCAGGAGAAGCAGACGCTGCTTTCGGTGATCGCGTTTGGCTCGGTCATCTGGATCGTGGTCGTCATCGGGGTGATCGTGCCCGAGGCGGGCGTGTTTATGCTCAGCTTCGTGAACCTGCCGGAATGGGTGCAGGAGTGGTGGATCCGGCTGGCGATGCTTGCGGCCGCGCTGATTTTGCCGGCGATCATCGGGTTTGTCTCGACCAAGCTGCAGGACCCGGAGGAACAGCCGAAGGGCGCCAAGGAAGTCCTGAAGCGGGTGGGGCAGGGGTATCCGTATACGCTGGCGACGTCGCTGGCGCTGATCATGATGGTCGTATTCGTGCCGGTCCTGCGGATTCGCACGATGCTCAAGCGCTGGAAGACGGAGCACCTGCCGATGGTGGTGGAAGAGCACGACTACATGACCGTAGTGGGCGAGGTCGAGGCGGCGCTGGACAAGGCGCGGATGCCGGTGACGCGGACGCGGGCGAGCATCCTCGTGCGGCTGCCGATCAAGGTGCTGACGTTCTTTGCGGGTAAGGGCAAGAACAACCTTGTGGCGGATGAACTGACGATGCTGCGCTCGAACAAGCTCGAAATCCTGCTGCACCCGTCGGACATGGCGATCAGCGGGAAGCAGTACGATGCGGCGCACGCGCGCGCGGTGATCGCGGAGCAACTGGCCTTCTCGCCGGGCTACATGACATGGACGAAGGAAGCGAACGAGCTGGAGGACCGGCTCGAAGCGATCTGGAACCAGGCGAAGCAGCAGGCGCCGGCGGGGAATCCGGCGAACCTGATTAAGGAGCTGCAAGACTTTGAGCGCGACCTGCGCAAGGCGGAAGTGAGCCACGAAGAGTGGGAGGTGCTGTTCCGCGACAAGCTGCTGGTGGAGCGCGGGGTGCTGCAACTGATGGCGGGGCTGACGGACCGGCTGCGCGAGCCGAAGGACGCAGACGCGGACAGGCTGGGCGCGGAGCAAATCCCGTCGACCCCAATGGGGCTGGCGAAGCGGCTGCTGCCGCGGGCGCTGATGATGGTGGGCGCGGCGTTGGTGTCGCGCAAGCTGGAAGGGGATGCGCCGGCGAGCCCGGAGCGGTATCCGGCGCCGGTGGAGCGGAGGATTGAGACGCGCGAGCCGGTGCGGATCGAGCCGAGCAACGGGAGGGAATGAGATGGACGCTGAAAAGATGCGCGAGACGATGGAAGTGGCGCACGACAAGGAAATGGAAATGATCGACCGCAAGGCGGACGAGGCAAAGGTTACAGCCGAGGAGATGCACGCGGCGAAGATGCGCGCGTTCGACCGGGTGGTGGGGAAGATGCGCGCAGCGTCGGCCGCAGCGGCTGCGAGGAAGGCCGCGGTGAGCGAGACCGTGTCGAAGAAGGCCGCGGATGTGACGGAGACGGTGGGCATGAGCGACGTCGGCGTCAAGGCGGCTGAGATCAAGACGAAGGCAAGGCAGAAGGCGCAGGAGATGCCGTGGCTTGCGCCGATGGTGGGCGTGGTGCTGCTGCTGGCGCTGGCGCTGTCGGTGGGGAAGCGGATGCGCCAGCCGGCGAGTTTTGACATTTAGCCACAGAGAACGCAGAGGGCGCAGAGAGTTTTCGGAGTCTGCGTGACGTCTTTGGCAAGAGAGGTTTTTCATGGCGGACAAAGAGCGGAAGTCAGGCGGCTCGGGGACAGGCGCCGCGGGCATCGAGAACGAGGGCACGGCATCGAGAACGAGGGCACGGGCAGCCTGCGCGTGCCGGACCAGAAGGACCGGCGGGGCAACGTGGACCCGTCGACCGAAGTGGCTGCGGAGAGTGAGATGGACGAGGAACAGCAGGGCAGGAGCGCCTTCTCGGACCGCGAGGGCGGTTCGGGGAGCACGAAGGGTGGCCGCGAGCCGGGTGTGAGCGGAAAGCGCGGGATGACCGGCGGGACCGAGAAGGAAGGTGAGGGCCACAGCGGGCCGATCCGCAGCGGCCGGGAGGAGCGCGGGAAGTCGCACACGGACCAGGATCGGGCGACGGAGCCGGACGGCGAGGAAGGCGGCGCGCGCGAGGGCTACGAGGATCACGGCGGCAGCCGCGATGACGATGGCACGAGCGGGGAGTCGAGCGGGAGCCGGCCGGGGTATCGGTAGAGATGGGGATTGAAGATTGAAGATCGAGAAACGGCTATCTTCGATCTTTGATCTTCAGTTGGCGGAGGGAAGCATGACGTACCGTATTTCGATCGAGGAGTTGGGCATCGCGGGAGACAACGCGGTGTTCGAGGGCGCAGCGCCGGGAGACGTCTGGCGGCAGGTCGCAGAACACCTCCAGAAGACGCGCGGCATTAAGCTGCCGGACCCAGGGGAGATCCTCAGCGGCGGGGATGCGGGCATCATTCCGCCGCGCTTCGACAATGCCATCGCGGGCCAGCAAAGCCCCGTGATTGCGCCGGTCGTCAGACCAGGCGAGGGGACCGAAGACGAAACGGGTGTGAATATCATCGTGACGCGGCTGCTGGAGAAGCTGCGCATGGGGCAGAGCGGTCCCGGTGGCGAGACGCTGCCTCCTGGGGGCGGGCCACCCTTGGTGCCGTAGACGACGCGAAGGAGTGAGGAAGTGAGCAAGACTGGCGAGAAGCAGCAGACGCTGCCCCCGCAGACGCAGGACCAGCGGCCGGGGATCGAGAGCGAGATGACCCCGCGGCCGGTTGCGGACGACAAGCGGCGGCAGGGGTGCGGCCGGCTGGAGGGGCGCGTCGCGCTGATTACCGGCGGTGACAGCGGCATCGGCCGGGCAGTGGCGATCCTCTTTGCGCGCGAGGGCGCGGATGTGGCCGTCTCGTACCTGAGTGAGCACGGCGGTCCAACGGACGACTCAGGAGTTCGGCAAGCTCGACGTGCTGGTGAACAACGCGGCGGAGCAGCACCCGCAGGAGAGCATCACGGGGATCACGGCGGAGCAGTTGGAGCGGACCTTCCGCACCAACATCTTTGCGATGTTCTACCTTGTGAAGGCGGCGCTGCCGCACCTGAAGCCGGGGTCGGCGATCATCAACACGACGTCGGTGACGGCGTATCGGGGGAGCCCGCAACTGCTGGACTACTCGTCGACGAAGGGCGCGATCGTGGCGTTCACGCGCAGTTTGTCGATCAACCTGGCGAAGCAGGGCATTCGCGTGAACGCGGTTGCGCCGGGGCCGATCTGGACGCCGCTGATCCCGTCGACGTTCGACGAGGAGAAGGTGAAGACGTTCGGGAGCGACGTGCCGCTGGCGCGGCCGGGCCAGCCGGAGGAGGTCGCCCCCGCGTTCGTGTTTCTGGCGTCGGACGACGGGTCGTACATCTCGGGGCAGGTTATTCACGTCAACGGCGGGGAAGTCGTAAACGGATAGGAGATTGAAGATTGAAAATCGAAGATTGAAGATGCCTGGATGCGCGCGTTTTGAGTCTTTCAATCTTCAATCTTCAATCTTCAATCCGCAATCTGCGATTCTCAACAGAGGTACATTGATGGCAACAACGAGGAAGAATCGGGCGCATCCGGCAACCGTGCCGGGGATGGGCGCAATTGTCCATGACGACTGCGTCTCGTTTCGGGTGTGGGCGCCGCACGCGGACCGGGTGTTCGTGGCGGGCGACTTCAACGAGTGGGCGGACAAGGCCACGGCGCTGGCGAAGGAGGATGGCGGTTACTGGTCGACGGATGTGCCGGGCGCGCGTCCGGGGCAGGAGTACCGCTACCTGATCGTCAACGGCAAGCAGGAGCTGTGGCGGCTGGACCCGTATGCGCGGGCGCTGACCAACTCAACGGGCAACAGCATCATCGTCGATCCGACCTTTGAGTGGGAGGACGGCGATTTCCGCATGCCGCCGTGGGACGAGATTATTATTTACGAGATGCACGTCGGCACGTTCCACGTGACGGAGCAGGGCAAACCGGGGACGTTTCTGACGGCGATCGAGAAGCTGGACTATCTGCGCGAACTGGGGATCAGCGCGATCGAGTTGATGCCGCCGACGGAGTTTCCGGGCGACTACTCGTGGGGGTATAACGCGGGGCATCCGTTCGCGGTGGAGGCGGCATATGGCGGGCCGGTCGGGCTGAAGAAGTTCGTGAATGAGGCGCACAAGCGCGGCATCGCGGTGATCGTGGATGCGGTGTACAACCACGTGGGGCCGAACGATAACGCGCTGTGGCAGTTCGACGGGTGGAGCGAGAACGGCGGCGGGGGAATCTATTTTTACAACGACTGGCGGGCGGAGACGCCCTGGGGGCACACGCGGCCGGACTATGGCCGCGGGGAGGTGCGGCAATACATCCGCGACAACGCGCTGATGTGGCTGGAGGAGTACCACTGCGACGGGCTGCGCATTGATGCGACGGCATACATCCGGCATGTCTACGGGAATCACCCGGCGGCGGACCCGGAGCGCGAGCTGCCCGAGGGCGCGATGCTGATGAAGTGGCTGAACGAAGAAATCCAGGCTCGGCAGCCGTGGAAGTTCCGCATCGCGGAGGACTTGAAGGGGGACGCGTGGATGACGCGCGACCTGGACGCGGGGGGCGCGGGGTTCAATGCGCAGTGGGACCCGCAGTTTGTGGGAGTGGTGCGCGGGGCCATCGTGGGCATGGCGGACGAGCACCGCGACATGGGACAGGTGGCGGACGCGATCCAGAATGCGGTGGGCGACGATCCGTTTGACCGGGTGATTTTCACCGAGTCGCACGACGAGGACGCGAACGGGAAGGCGCGCGTGCCGGAGGAAATCTCGCCCGGCGATGCGGAGAGCTGGTATCCGAAGAAGCGGTCGACGCTGGGCGCGGCGCTGGTGTTCACCGCGCCGGGGGTGCCGATGCTGTTCCAGGGGCAGGAGATGCTCGAAGATAAGTGGTTCCACGAGAAGGACCCGCTGGACTGGAGCCATTTCGAGGAGCACCGCGGCATCATCCAGATGTATACGGACCTGTTCAAGCTGCGGCGGAACTGGCAGGACAACACGGCCGGGCTGACGGGCATGAACGTCAAGGTTCACCACGTGAATAACGCGGAGAACGTGATCGCGTTTCACAGGTGGAAAGAGGGCGGGCCGGGCGACATGGTCGTGGTGGTAGCCAGCTTTTCGAATGCGACGCGCGGGGATTACGAGATCGGGTTCCCGGCTGCGGGGCGGTGGCGCGTGCGGTTCAACTCGGACTGGCAGGGCTATGACGCGCAGTTCGGGCAGCAGGACGTGTTTGACGTGGAGGCGGTCGAGGGCGAGTATGACGGGCTGCCGCACAGGGGGAAGGTGAACCTGGGACCGTACGGAGTGGTGATTCTGTCACAGGACCGGGTGGAGTAGGGGGCCGGCCAGGAAGCGGGTGTCACCGAGTGGAGGCCGACCACGAATAGGCCCGCCATGGGCGGGCCGAACGCGAATACACGAATGCGCCCGCCCACAGAGCGGGCGCGAGTGCCGACCACGAATCCGGCTGCGCCGAACGCGAATACGCGAATGAGGGGGCGCGCACTTGCGCCACTCGCAAAGGCGTGGCGCGGAGTGGGGGCCGACCACGAATGGCGCCTGCGGGCGGGCGCCTAACGGCGCCGCACCACACGAATACACGAATGGTGGGGCGCGGCGCGGGAGTGATGATGGCAGGCGGAGGAACGTCTTAAGCCCCTCTTAAGTTCCCCTTGAACGAACGGTAAAGACGCCACGGGCCTAAATAGGTTAGGCTTGTGGCGTCACTTTTGGAAGCGGGAGACCGGAGATTGAAGATTGAAAATTGAAGAACGAACGTGGAACGCAATTTGGATGTGAGGTGTGTGTTGATGGAACTACTGGCGCTGCTGCTGACGGGGGCGTTTGCGCTCACGTTTGTCGCATTCACCGAGAAACCGAAGAACCGCAAGGCGAAGGCGCAGGCGGTTCGGGTGCGGGCCAATTATACCCGGGGCTATGAGCTCCGGCGGCGGGGTTTGATCCGCTAAGGTTTCGCAATTGCGAACCCCCTGCGTGGCAGGCGCTTGCGCAGGGGCGCCATTATTGACACCGGTTTTTCGTATCGAGAGAGGGAGTAAGTGAGATGACGCAGGCAGACGAAAACGCGCTCGTGGAAGCGGCACAGTGCGGCGAGCTTTCCGCCTTCAACACGTTGATCTCGGCCTACCAGCAGCAGGCGTACGGCATCGCTTACCGAATTTTGGGCGACGCGGACAGCGCGGCGGACGCGATGCAGGACAGCTTTATTAAGGTCTACAACCGCATCCACCAGTTCCGCGGCGGCTCGTTCAAGGCGTGGCTATTCCGCGTCGTGATCAATACTTGCTACGACCGGATGCGCGGGGACCGGCGGCGCCGGGCGAAGCTGCTGGACGGCGACGAGATTCTGCCCGAGCATGATTACCGGCTGATCGACGCGAAGCCGACGCCGCACGAGAAGGCGGAGTCGAGCGAGCTGATGAGCATGTTGATGGCCGAGATTCGCAAGCTGCCGAAGGAACAGCAGCAGGTGCTGATCCTGTGCGATCTGCAGGGGCTGGCGTACCACGAGGCGGCATCGGTGACGGGGTCGAACCTGGGGACGGTGAAGTCGCGACTGAGCCGGGCGCGCGCCAAGATGCGTGACGCGCTGACGAAGAACGGCGTGACGCCTCAGGCGGCGCAGGTGCGGGCGCAGGCGCAACAGCGTGCGCAAGAGCGCGGGCAGTACGGTTACCCGGTGCGACTGGGGGCCGCGAACTGAGATGGCGGACTTTCGAACGGCGGAAGCCAACATCAGCGGGCTGCGACGCGCGGGGATCGTGCTGGGTCTGGGGTTCGGGGGCTTTGTCGACGGGATCGTGCTGCACCAGATCCTCCAGTGGCACCACATGCTGACGGCCGAGTTCCCGCCGGACAGCGTGGGCAACCTGCAACTTAATACGCTGGCGGACGGCCTATTTCACGCGGGGACGTGGGTGATCTCGCTGATTGGCCTGGTGATGCTCTACCGGGCGACGGTGGGGCGGCAGTATCGGCCGTCGGGCCGGGTGCTGGCGGGCGCGATGGTGATGGGGTGGGGCATCTTCAACCTGGTCGAGGGGTTGGTGAACCACTACATTCTGCAAATTCACCATGTGCGGCCGGGGCCGAACCAGGGGGCGTATGACCTGGCGTTTATGATCCTCGGCGCAGCGCTGATGGTGGCGGGGTGGTGGATCAGCAGGAGCCGGGAACGGACGACGGCGGAGGCGCCGGCGTAGGTCGCGCCGGCGCGGCGGCGCCGGACATGTATACACGAATGGTGGCGAGTTCGTCGCAACCATTCGTGTTTTTGCGTTTAATGGACGGGCGGGCGACGCTACTTGTGGTAAACTTCCCATGCAACCGGACGCAGAGATCGCCCGGACCTGAAGGTCCGGGCTACGCGGCAGCGCCCCGTGAACGGGGCTTGGCGGTGCGTACAGCCATTGCAGATTCAGTGAAGGAGTCCCGAATGAAGGCGCTGTATTTCACGGAGCACGGCGGACCGGAGGTGATGCGCTACGGCGATCTGGCTGACCCTACGCCGGGGCCGGGGCAGGCGTTGGTGCAGGTCAAGGCGGTCGCGCTGAACCACGTGGATCTATGGGTGCGACGGGGGGGGCCGGCGTTTGCGAAGCTGCCGAAGCCGCACGTGGGCGGGGCGGACGTGGCGGGCGTGGTGGCGGGCTACGGCGACGGGGCGACGGGGCCGGCCGTCGGGACGCGGGTGGTGGTCGATCCCGGCGTAGTCACCGGCCCGAACGGGGCCGCGGGTTCGGACGAGTGGACGGAGCGCGGGGAGGACAGCCTGAGCCCGCTGTATCACATCCTGGGCGAGGATGTGTGGGGCGGCTGCGCGGAGTACGTCGTCGTGCCGTCGGCGAACCTGCTGCCGATGCCGGATGACTTTGACTACCCGGAGGCTGCCGCGCCGCTGCTGGTGTACCTGACCGCGTGGCGGATGCTTAACACGCGGGCGCAGCTTAAGGCGGGGGAGACAGTGGCGATAGTGGGCGCGGGTGGCGGGGTGAACAGCGCGGCGATTCAAATCTGCAAGCACCTCGGCGCGACGGTGTACGCGATCACGTCGAGCGAGGAGAAGATGGCGCGGGCGACGGCGCTGGGCGCGGACCACGTCATCAACTATAAGGCCGAGGATTGGTCGAAGGCGGTCTTCGCGGCGACGGGCAAGCGCGGAGTGGACGTGGTCGTGGACAACGTCGGCGCGCCGACATGGACGCAGAGCATCCGGGCGCTGGCGGGGGGCGGCTTGTGAATGTCGGCGGGACGGGCGGGCCCGTGGTGGAGATGGATCTGCGGCTGGTGTTCCGCAAGCAAATCAGCATTTTGGGCAGCACGATGGGGAGCCACCAGGACTTCCGGGATGTGATGGATTTGATCTGGCAGCGGAAGCTGGCGCCGGTGGTGGACCGGGTGATGCCGTTGAGCGAGGGGCGCGCCGCGCACGAGTATTTGGAGGCGGGCGAGCAGTTTGGGAAGGTGGTGCTCACTCCGTGAGCAATTGAAGATTACAAATTGAAGATTGAAGATTGCGCTCCCCGCGCGTTTATCTTCAATCTTCAATTTTCAATCGCTAATCGCGCCGGAGGCGCGCGGTGAGCTTCTCCAGCATGTCGTCGACCATCGCGCCGAGGTTGTACTGCGGCTGCCAGCCCCATTCTGCGCGGGCGGCGGAGTCGTCGATGGTTTTGGGCCAGGTGTCCGCGATCTGCTGGCGGAAGTCGGGCTTGTATTCGACCTCGAAGTGGGGCAGACGCTTCTTGATCTCCGCGGCCAACTCCCCGGCCGAGAACGTCAGCGACGCAAGATTGTATTCCGCGGCGTGCCTGAGCTTTGACGCGTCCGCGTCCATGAGCTGCAGGGTGGCGCGGATGGTGTCGGGCATGTAGATCATGGGGAGGACAGTGTCTTCCCGGACGAAGCAGGTGTAGCGCCCGCTGCGGATCGCCTCGTAGAAGATCGCCACCGCGTAATCAGTTGTGCCGCCGCCGGGCGGGGTTTCGCTGGAGATGACGCCTGGATAGCGGATGCCGCGGATGTCGAGCCCGAAGCGGCGGTGGTAGTATGCGCCGAGCATCTCGCCCGTGACCTTCGTCACGCCGTACATGGTGGTTGGGCGGAGCACCGTTTCCTGCGGGGTCATGTCTTTCGGCGTCTCGGGGCCGAAGGCGGCGATGGACGAGGGGTGATAGATGCGTTCGACACCCGTCTCGACCGCGACTTCCAGCACGTTATAAAGCCCGCCGATGTTGACGGCCCAGGCGAGGCGCGGCTTCTCCTCGCCGGTGGCGGACAGGATGGCGGCCATGTGGTAGATGACGCCGATGCGGTGCTTGCGGACGAGCGCGAGGAGCGCATCGCGATCGGTGACGTCAAGCCGCTCGGTGGGGCCGCAGTCGGTGAGGGCGCGCGGCATGGGCGCGACGTCAGTGGCGACGACGTTTTCGCCGCCGTGGCGGGCGCGGAGCGCCGCGGTCAGCTCGGTGCCGATCTGCCCGCAGGCGCCGGTGACAAGAATGCGGCCGGTGTCAGGTGTGGGTGTCATGGGGAGCCTCCGTTAGCCGCGCGACGTGAAGGCGGAGAAATCGGGGACGGCAGGCGCGCTCACTGCGGCGGTCAGGCCGAGGGCCGGCTCTTCGAGCACGCGCTCGGCGCGGCTGAAGCTGAGGTCGGCCGCGGTGGCCGCGTCGAAGCCGCGCGTGCGGCTCATGATGAGGCTGACCGGACCGCCGACGGCCTTGCTCCAGAACTGCGCGGTGGCGATGCGGAGCGCGGGGTCGAGGCAGAGGCCGGCGTCGTCCTTGAGCGGCAGAAGGGGGTGCAGCCCTTCGAGCAGGCGGTTGAGGAAGTCGGCAAGGCGGCGGTCGGGCCGGTCGACTTCGTTGGCCGGCGAGAAGAGGTCGAGCACGCGGGCGGACCACGCATAGTAGTCCTCGCCGCGGCGGAGCAAGTCGAGGCTTGACTCGTACTTGCTGCGGTAGCTCAACCGCGCCTGGGCGAGGCCGGTTTCGACCAACGCGGCGACCTTGCCGGGGTCCCATTCGTCCTTGAGCACGAGATCGAGCACGTCCCAATCGCGAAGGGCCTGGACCGCGGTCGAGACGTCGGCGTGGCCGGAGACGATGACGCAGCACGTGCCTTCGTCCAGTTCGCGGATCTTGCGGGCGAGGACTTTGCCGGTGAGTTCGCGCTCATCTTCTTTGAGGCGCAGGTCGACAAAGACCATGTGGAAGTGCTGCCGGTCGAGCAGGGCCTTGCCCTCTTCGAGCGAGGCGGCGACGCGCACGCGCGTACCCTCCGGCGCGGCGGCCTCGATACTCTCCGCGAGCAGTTCCTGCCAGGAGGGGTCGTCGTCGATGACGAGGATGCGGTTCTGGGTGATCAATGGATGCTCCTGTGATCTTGTAGCGCAAGTTGCTGAACTTGCGCTGCGGAGATTGCGCAAGTTCGGCAACTCGCGCTACGCCGCGGTTCGAAATACCAGTTTGAAGCGGGTGCCCTTGCCGGGTTCGCTCGTGACGTCGATTGTTCCGCCGAAGCTCTCGACCTGGCCTTTGGTCCACCAGAGGCCGAGGCCATGAGTGGGCGCGTAGCTGTTGGCCGTGGTGGAGGCGGCAGGCTCGAAGATGGACGCGAGGCGCCAGGGCTCGATGCCCACGCCTTCGTCCTCAATCTCAAGGGTAACGCGGTCGGGCGCGGGACCGCGCGCGGCGCCAAGTTCGCGCTGCGCGCGAACCGTGATGGTTCCGCCAGCGGGCATGGCCTTTGCCGCGTTGTCGAGCAGGTTCCAAATGATGCCGGGCAGGCTCGGACCGGCGAGGACGTGAACAGGCTCACCGGGGAGCAGGGCGTTGACGCGCACGGGGCCGTCCGGTCCCATGCCCGCGCGCAGGATGGCCTCCGCGACGGCGGACTGGAGCAGGACGGGCGCGGGCGCGCGGCGCTTGAGCTCGGCGCGCAACTCCTGGATGATGGACTTGGAGCGGGTGAGGTCGCGCTCCAGCCGGCCGATGAACTGCCCGACATAAGGATAGGCGGCGATCATTTCGGCGTAGAAGTCCTTGCGCTTGAGCATCTCGACCCAGCCGCTCAGCGCGCCGACGGGGTTATTGAGGCGGTGGACGATGTCGCCGGCAAGCCCGCCGATGGCGGCGAGGCGCTCGACCTCGAAGCGGCGCGCGCGCTCGATCGCGACCGCGGCCTGTCCGGCGAGGGCCAGGAGGGTCTGCGCGTGCTCTGGCGTGAAGAAGCCGGGCGCGGGGCTTTCGAGGTTGAGCACACCGAGGACCGTTTCGCCGGCGATGAGGGGCACGGCTAGCTCGCTCTTCATCTCCTCGCCCAGGTAGCGGTGGTACCGGGCGTCGCGGTCCACGTCGGGCACGTAGTGCGGCTCGCCGAGCGTGGCGGCTTCGCCGCTGACTGAGTCGGAGAGGGCGACACGGGTGCCGATGGGCTCGCCGCCGGTGGTGGCGACGATCACGAGGTCGCCGTTGCCGGCGCTATCGCCGTCGATTTCGAGCAACTGGCCGAAGGTGGTGCCGCCGATGGCGAGCGCCTCGTCGAGTAGGGTGCGCAAGGCCGCACTGTCACCGCGGGCGAGCGCGTCGCAGAAGTACTCGCCGCGCAGCCGCGCGAGGTTGGCCAGCCGGCCGCGCTGCGCGTCGGTGAAGCCTTCCTCGCGCGGGGTCTCGACGTTCAGCACGCCGACCGCGGCGCCGGCGGGGGAGAAGAATGGCGCGGCGAACTCGGCGCGGATGCGCTCTTTCTCCCGCTCCAAGACGCGCTGGTAGCGGGGGCGGTCGGTGGTCATGACGGCGATGCGCGGCGCGGCGTTGCGCTGGGCGGTGATGACCCAGTAGTCGGGCTTCTCCACATCGGGGACGATGACCGGCTTGCGCGCCTGGAGCGCGAGGCCGCTGACGGAATCACGGATGCCGAAGCGCAACCCGAGCTCGCGCGGGGGGACGTTGGTTGTGTAGTGGACGACGAGATCGCCGCCGCCGAGGTCGGGACCGCCTTCGGTGAGGAGGATCTGGCCGAAGCGGCCGCCGACGAGGCCGAGCGCGCGTTCGAGCACGGTGCGGACGATGTCGCCCAACTCGGTTTCGCGGGCAAGCTGGAGGCTGATGGCGCTGAGCGCGGCAGCTTCTTCGCGTGAGCGGGCGAGCTCGATGGCGAGCGCGGCGTGGTCGGCCAGGAGGCGCAGCAACTCGATCTGCTCGGCGGCGAACGCGCCGCGCTCGGGGCTTTCGATGTTAAGCGCGCCGATGGCCCGCTCCGATTCGCCCTCGCCGATGAGGAGGGGGACGACAAGCTCGCTGCGCATGAGCTGCGCGGTGCTGCGGGAGGGCTTGTAGACGCGGCGGAGGTCGGCGGGCATCTCGGCCAGGTCGGGGATGAAGATGGGCGCGCGTAGAAGCATGCTCTGACCGCTGACGCAATCGGCGATGGGGAAGGTCATGCCGACGTCGCCCGCGTGCGCGGCGTCGGCCGCGCGGATGCGGACGCGGTCGCCCTCGCGCAGGAGCAGCCAGCCGACGTCGAAGGGCGCGAGGTCGCGCGTGCGGCGAAGCACCTCGGCCAGGAACGCGTCGAGGTCGATGCCGGGGCGCATTGCGTCGCGCAGGAGGTCCCGCGCGGTGCGGATGAGGGTGGGGAGCTGGGCGTCGTTGCTCATGGTGCGGTACGGGGAGTATAGCGCAGGCAGGGGTAGGGGAGAAATGGCGGCAGGGCGGGGGCGGGCGGCGGTGCGGTGGGATAATGGAGACGAGCGGCGGCTGTGGTCGCCCGGCGAACACCGCCCGGCGAACGTCGCCCCGCCATAAATGGCCGGGCTACGAAGCTGCGCCCAGTGAACGGGGCTTACGCGCAGTGTTCACGCGCGCGCAGCACGCGTGGTGAAGGGATGGCAATGGGGCGTGGCGCAGTTGCGCGGGGAAGTGTGATGGAATATACTAATGAGGGAAGGGGCGCCGGCGATGCCGGCGGAGCGCCTTCTGCCTCACGCACCACCCAGTTCGTTTTCGCCCTGTCACACGCCAGCAGTCCAATCGCAAAAGGGAGAACCGCAATGCAAGCCGAAGCGCAAATCAGAGACGCAAAGGGTGAGTGGCGGCCCGAGTCGCTGCCCGTCCCGAGCCCGATCTTTAATGGTCCCTGGAAGCCCGGGGTAATTTTGAGGCACCTTTGGGGCGTGATCTGGCCGTACAACCTCATCTACATCGGCATGGCCTTCGCCTGCTGGCTGTGGCTGACGCCGAGCATGGAGACGACGTCGCGCTTTGCGGTCGGATGGATCGCGCTGCTATACCTGCGGAACGTTGCGATGTTGGTGGTGGTGGCCGGCGCGCTGCATTTGCGTTTGTATATGCAGCGAGCGCAGGACATCCGGTTCAAGTACTCAAACAAGTGGCCGGCCAAGGAGGATCGCAAGTTCACCTTCGGCAACCAGACGCGCGACAATGTGTTTTGGAGCCTGGTTAGCGGGTGCGGCATCTGGACGGCTTACGAGGCGGTCACGCTGTGGCTGTATTCGAACGGGGTTATTCCGTACCTGGACATGCGACAGCATCCGGTGTACGCGGTCTTGCTGACGATCTTCGTGATCTACTTCCGCTATTTTCACTTCTATTTCGTTCACCGGTTGATCCACTGGAAGCCGCTCTATAAGCCGGTCCACTCGCTGCATCACCGCAACATCAACATCGGGCCGTGGTCGGGGCTGTCGATGCACCCGCTGGAGCACCTGGTGTACTTCTCGGGCGTCCTGATCCACTACATCATCCCGTCCAGCCCCTTCCACGCGATCTTCAACCTGCTGCACGCAGGGATCAGCCCGGCGGTTGGGCACACGGGATTTCACCGGTACGTCGTGACGGACGACAAGAGCATCGCGGCGGACAATTACTTCCACTACCTGCATCACCGGATGTACACCATCAACTACGGGGTGCAGGACATGCCGCTGGACTGGTGGTTCAAGACGCAGCACGACGGGTCGGCGGAGAGCCTGGCGCGGATTCGCGGGCGGATCGCGGCCTAGCGCGGCCATGCGTTTAGGGAGGGTTAGCATCTGAGCGAGATGGCGTTCCGCCGCGCAGCGGAAGCGGATAAACCGGCGATCCTTGCCATTGCGGCGCAAATCTGGGAGGGCGACGACTACCTGCCCGACGTCATCGACGACTGGCTGAAGCCGGGACCGGCGCAGTTGATCGTCGCAACGTCGGGCGGGCGCGTCGCGGGGCTGGCGCGGTATGTGGCGGAGTTTCCCGGCTTTGCGTGGCTGGAGGGGCTGCGGGTGGACCCGGCCTACCAGGGGCAGGGGATCGCGAAGGCGCTGACAGGGCGCATGGTCGAGATGGCCGACGAGGCGGGCGTCGAGGTGACCGCACTGTCGACGTACATGGACAATACCGCGTCGCAGCGCGTGAGCGCAGCGTTCGGTTTCGAGCGGGCGGTCGGGTTTGCGTACTGCGAGGGGAAGCTGGATGCGGTGAAGGGCCATGCGCGCGCATCGACACGGGTGGTGGAAGTGGCGCGCGACGAGGCGGCGGCGTTTATTGCGGCGTCGCGCGGGCTGGCGGCAGGCGCGGGCTATCTGCCGCATAGCTGGCGGTTTTATCCGTTTGCGCGGGGGCCGCAGATCGCGCTGGCGCGGATGGAGCGGGTGCTGGGCATTCGCGAGGGGGGAAGGCTCGCGGCGCTGTTGTGCCTGGGCGATCAGACGCCCCACGGCGCGGCGTCGCGGAGTATCGACTGCCTGGAAGGCGAGCCGGAGGCAGTGGAGGAGCTGGCGCGGCACGCGCTGACGTACGCGCGGGAGGAGAAGTACTTCGAGGCGATGATCCCGTGCGAAGAGGGCGGGGCGCCGCCGTCGCTCCCCGCGCTGCTGAAGGTGGGGTTCGAGGTGTGGAACGAGGGGAAGGCGGATGTGATCGTTTTTGAGAGGCGGAGGCAGGGGGCGCGTTGACATGGTTGTCACATGATGTATACTGTGATGTATATTCGGGGACGGAGGATGGTTATGGCGCGCCGTATTCGCAAACAGATTTATATCGATCCCGAGCAGGAGCAAGCGCTCAAGCGAATGGCAGAAGAAACTGGCTTGTCGGAAGCGGAGATTATCCGGCAGGCGATTGATCGACAGACGCGCGTGCTGTGGTTTCCCAAGCGGGACCGCGAAGCCTGGGAGCGGGAGGTTGAGTTCATAGACCAGTGGATGGGGCAAGGGGTTTCGCAGGGACAGCGAACCTGGCGACGGGAAGATCTGTATGAGGATTAGATCCCTGGTCGATACGAACGTGCTGGTCTATAGCTACGATCGGCGGGCGGCAGACAAGTACGAGAGAGCCTTCGCAGTGCTTGATGGGCTTGCGCGAAGGAGAGCGGGCGCGCTCAGCACGCAGGTGCTTGGCGAGTTCTTTGTCGTCGTGACGCGCAAACTCGCTGTTCCAATGAGCGCATCGCAAGCCTTTTCTACCGCAACTAATCTGTGGCGAAGCTGGCCGGTGATTTCACTGACCGATTCCGTTGTTCTGGAAGCGATGCGCGGCGCTCGCGACTATGGCATGAGCTACTATGACGCTCAGCTTTGGGCGGTTGCCCGGCTGAACCAGATTCCCGTCATTTTCAGCGAGGACTTTCAGGACGGCCAGGAACTGGAAGGAGTCCGGTTTGTGAATCCCTTCAGACCTGATTTTCAGCTGGACGATTGGATTCCGCTGTAGCCGCAGTTGACTCTGACAGCCACACCTTAAACGTCCGCACCTCGAATGGCTTGATATCGAATATGACTTCGCCGCGGTCGACTTTGACCGGGGTTTCGACGCGCTCGATGAGGTCGCAGGCGACCGCGCGGACAACGGGGCGCAGGCAGCGCAGGCGGACGCCCTCGCTGCGGCGCTGCTGCCAGTCGTAGACGCGGACGATCCACGCGCGGCCGCGGCTGTCCTCGTCCTCTGCCTGCTTAACCGTCTCGATGATAACGTGATCCGCGTCGACGGACGCGAAGGACGCTGCGGCCTCCTTCGCGTCCGGTGCGTCCCTCTGGGATGCACTCCGCTCAGGATGCCCCGGGTCCGGCTTAATGGATGGCGTGTTCTGCGGGCCGATTAGCCGGGCGGCGAGGGGATAGTTGAGTTGGTAGGCCTCGCGCATCGTGCCTCCCTCACGCCAGTCGCCGGAGTGCGGAAGGAGGCTGTACGTGAATTCGTGCCGCCCCTTATCTGCCCCGGCGTCGGGCGCGACCGCAGACTTGATGAGCGTGAGGCGGAGGGTGTTGCCCTTGATGTCGTGGCCGTACTTGCAGTCGTTGAGCAGGCTGACGCCGTAGGCACCCTCGGAGAGGTCGGCCCACTTGTGTCCGACGACCTCGAAGCGCGCGTAGTCCCA
>JALOOB010000151.1 GCA_025454635.1 Anaerolineae bacterium | reverse complement strand
GGCGGTTCAGCTTCAGCCGCATCACCGCGATTTCTCGTATCAGCGGGCGCAGTTCGTCCTGTACCGGGCGTGCCAGGAGCTGGGCATCGGGTGCGACCTTGTTTCGCCGCACGCGGACCTGTCGCGCTATAAGCTGGTGCTCGCGCCCGCGCTGATGCTGGCGACGGATGACCTCGCCGCGCGGCTGCGCGCGTATGTCGAGGCGGGGGGGCATCTCGTCCAAGACGGAGAGCAACGTCGTGACCGATCTGCCGCTGCCAGGTGTGTTCCGCAAGCTGGTCGGCGCGGAAGCGCGCGCATGGCATTCGCTGCCGCCAAACGCAGGTTATGAATTCGGTTACGGGGAGAACGGTGATCCGCATTTCGCGAGGGTGTGGGCGGAAGCCCTTTCACCCGAGAGCGCGGAAGTTCTTGCCGAGTGGAAGGGGGGCGCGTTCGCGGGCATGGCGGCGCTGACGCGCGCGCGGCGGGGCAAGGGGAGCGCGTACTACTGGGGATGGCACCCGAGCCCGGCTCAAGCCGTCGCCGCGCTGGCGCTGCTGGCCGACCAGGCCGGCGTCCGGCGGCTGAAGCGGCCGCTGTCGCTCGGCGTACTGCTCGTTCGGCGCGGAACGCACCGCCTGTGGTTCAACTTCACCGATCACGCTCAGACAGTGGAGGCAGAGGGGGATGTGGTGATTGTGCCGCCGCGGGATGTGGCGGTTCGCTGAGGCTCAGTCGCGCCCTTACCCGGTCAGGTCCGCAAGGTGCGCGGCCAGCAGGTCGACCAGCGCATCGACGGGGACGAGCACTCCGACGCCGACCTTCCCCGCGCTGATCTCAATGCGGTCGAAGAGGATGGCGGTCTCATCAACGAACACGGGCCAGCCCTTGTCCATCAGCGCGAGGGGCGAGATGCCGCCTTTTTCCAGGCCGGTGAGGCGTTCCGCTTCCCTGTGCGGCGCCATCTCGACCCGCTTCTCGCCGCTCGCGCGCGAGAGCTTCTTGAGGTCGAGGTGGCTGTCGCCGGGCGCGAGCGCAAGCATGGGCTGAGGGCGTCCGCCGCCGCGCTCCGCGAGGACGACGAGGGTCTTGAACGTTTGCTCGGGCGGGAAGCCGATCGCCTGCGCGACTTCCGCTGCAGAGAGGTGATCGATCACCTCGTAGGCCACCGGGTCATACGGGATGCCGCGCGCTTCGAGCACGCGCATCGCAAGCGTCTTGACGGGTTTCAACTGCGCTCCATGTAGCGAGGGAAAAGAAAGACGGCGCCGCCGGAGGACCAGCGACGCCGTCTGCGCGTTCCGCAGCCTACTTCTTGCGGATCAGCAGGCTGCCGACCATGATGTTCTTCGGCTCCGGGACGCCTGGCGTCACGACGAACGCGAAGCCGGTGCCGGCCGAGCGCAGAGCCACGTAAACGTCGCCCGCGCGGTCGCCCGACAGCGCCTTTGTGAAGGTCGTGATGTCTGCCGCCCCATCACCGTTGAAGTCGCCCACGTCGCAGTGTTCCTGGCCGATGCAGAAGAAGTCATTCCACTTCGGCTGCGATTCCAGGCTGCCACCCGTGGACAGCGCCACTACGACGTCACCAACGGTCGGCGGGTTGATCGAGGCGTAATCGCTGCGGAGGAAGGTGACCGCGTCGTCGCGACGGTCGCCGTTCACATCCGCGATACGGCACACCTCCGAGCCCGCGCAGAAGAAGTTATTCCACACCGCGCCCTGGAGGAAGTTGACGCCGGTTGACAGGCCCACCCAGACTCGCGCGTTGCTGCCTTTCGAGAACGCGATGATGTCGTCGCGGCCGTCGCCGTTGAAGTCGCCGGTGTCGCACCACTCATTCTGGATGCAGAAGATGTTGGTGTTCCACTGACCGATTGTGACGAATGCTGAGCCGGAGGCAAGGGCAACGATCGCCTGCCCGACGTTGACGTTGCCATAGGTGTTGCGCGTGAAGGTGACGATGTCGTCGCGGTTGTCGCCGTTGAAGTCACCGACCTCGCACCACTCAGGATTCGGGCAGAAGAACTGGTTCCAGACGCCCCACGTGGGGAAACTGCTGCCGTTGGACAGCGCCACGTACACCTGTCCGTTGAACACGCGGCTGAACGAGACGATATCGTCCCGCCCATCGCCGTTGAAGTCACCGACCTGGCAGTTGTCCTGGCCGTAGCAGAAGTCGCCTTGCCAACGCTGCGCGGGGCCAAACGACGAGCCGTTGGAGAGCGCAACCCACACATCGCCGGCTGCATCACCCGCGACGGAATTTCGGGTGAAGTAGATGATGTCCCACCTGCCGTCGCCGTTGAAGTCACCCGTGGCGCAGACTTCCTGGTTGACGCAGAAGTAGTCGTGCCACTTGCCGGGCGGATTGCCGGCAGTCAGGACGAAGCCGACGGGGTTGCCGGCCGCGAGTGCGACAAAGGCCTGGCCGCGCTGCGCACCGGTCCTGACCACCCCGAGCAGGTCGTCGCGGTTGTCGCCGTTGTAGTCGCCCACGATGCACTGCATACCCGGGAAGCAGAATTCCTCGGCCCACTTCTGGCCGGGCAGGAAGCTGTTGCCGCCGCTCAAGCCGACGAAGACGTCGCCGAAGTTGGTCGGGTTGCCGCCGGCCATCGCGAGAATGTCCTCGCGGCCGTCGCCGTCAAAGTCGCCGACGCCGCAGGTCTCGGGGAACGGGCAGAAGAACGAGTTCCAGACCTTTGGCGAGGAGTTGAAGCTGCCGCCGAGCGACTCGGCCACGACAATCTGGCCGACCATGTTGGGCGCGTTCTGGGCGAAGAGGATCAGGTCGTCGCGCCCGTCGCCGTTGAAGTCGCCGACGCCGCAGATCTGCGCCTCGATGCAGAACACATCCTGCCACTTGCCGACGCCGATGAAGCCGCCGCCGTTCGACAGGGAGACGAGAACGTCGCCGTTCTGGCCATCATTGTAGAGGCTCTTCTTGAACAGGGCGATGTCGTCGCGGTTGTCGCCGTTGAAGTCGCCGACCGCGCACTGCTCCTGGCCCACGCAGAAGTACGAGTTCCATAGCTGCGGGCCGACAAAGCCGTTTCCGTTCGAGAGCAGCACGTTGACCTGTCCGTTGCTGCGCTGGAAGCTGACAAGGTCGGAGCGGTTGTCGCCGTTGAAATCGCCGGACATGCAGACCGCTCCGCCCGTGCAGAAGTTGTCGCTCCACTTCGTCGCTGCGCTGAAGCGGATGCCGACGGAGAGCGCCACCAGAACGTCGCCCACCTCCGCGCCGGCGCCGAAGTCGCCCTTAAGCACGGCTACGTCATCACGGCCGTCGCCGTTGAAGTCGCCGCTCACGCAAGTGTCGTTATCGACACACAGCGCACCGGTTTCCCAGTCTTCCGGGGTGGCCGTGGTGTAGGTGCTGGCGTCTGGCACGGCGAATGCCGGCACGTCGTCGGGATAGCGGCCGGGGCCGTAAGGATTGCCAGGCTTGCCGGTGTTAAGGCGGGCCGCTTCGATCTCGGCCGCAGTCCCCTCGCGCACGATGGCGTCGGGCGGGTTAGAAACGTCTGCAGGCGGAGTGGCAGACTGCCCGAGCGGCGACGCCGACGCGATGCTGCCGGTCAAGAGCATGAGCAGGGCCAGGACGAGGAACAGGCCCTTCGGGTAGATTCTCACGATGTGTTCTCCTTTCGATGCGTTCGATCGAACGTCCGGCGCCGGGCGAGGTGGTCGACATCTGCGCCATGCGTTCGATCCGAGCGCGTTATGCGCGCGCAAGTCCGAAGATGTTAAACCAGAAGCGACCCTTTGACAAACCCCGTCATAGCGGTTGCGCGAGACACGGCGGGGTGAGCACGCTCACCGACACAGAAGCAGAGCGCGCGCTATGTTTCAAACGTAAGACGACGGGCTATGGTTTCGGTTCCCGTGATCGAAGTTGATTCAGGTCGTTGGAATGAAGGGAGTTGTGAGTTGAGCGAGGGGTTGCGTTGCGCGAGGGCGCGACTTAGGCATTTCCTGCCGGCGGTGTTCGCCGGCGTCGTCATCCTGGCGGGCTGCGCGACGGGCGGCGCGTCCACGCCGCCTCCCGTTGCGGCGACCGCCACGCAGAGCGTCGCGGCGGCGCCGGCGGAGGAGTCGACTGCGGCCCTTGCCGAGGCGACGGCCGGACCGACCGAACCGGCCACTGCCGTTGCCACGGCAGAGCCAACTGCGACGGCGGAGCCAACTGCGGCGGCGGACGAGATAGCGCCGCCCACCGCGACGGTCACAGCCACTGTAGAGCCGGAGCTGACCGCGACCGCTGCGCCGCCCCCGGCCGCGCCACTGCAACTGGACCAGTTGCAGATCGAGCTGGAGGTGTTTGCGGAGGGTTTCGCCAACCCGCTGTACCTGACCAGCGCGCGCGACGGCAGCAATCGAATCTTCATCGTGGAGAAGCCGGGCACGATTCGCATTATTATTGCGGATGGGCAGACGCTGCCGCAGCCGTTCCTCGACATCACCGACCGCGTCGGCAGCCGCGGATCGGAGCAAGGCTTGCTCGGCCTCGCGTTCCCGCCCGACTACGCGTCGCGCGGCTTCTTCTTCGTCAACTACACGGACCGCGACGGCGACACCGTCGTGGGTCGCTATAACGTCACGGATGACCCGAACGCAGCCGATCCCGGCAGCGAGTTCGTCGTCCTCAAGATCGATCAGCCCGCGGCGAACCACAACGGCGGCGACCTGGCGTTTGGGCCGGACGGCCTGCTTTGGATCGGGACGGGCGACGGCGGCGCAGCGAACGACCGCTTCAACAACGGCCAGAACCCGGAGACGCTGCTCGGCAAGATGCTGCGCATCGACGTGACGAGCGACCCGAACCAGCCATACGTGGCGCCGGGCGACAATCCGTGGCTGAACGCGCAGCTCGGCGGCAAGCCGGTGCGGCCGGAGCTGTGGGCCATCGGGCTGCGCAACCCGTGGCGGTACAGCTTTGACCGGCTCACGGGTGACCTGTGGATCGCGGACGTCGGGCAGAACCAGATCGAGGAAGTCAACGTGACGCGCGCGCCGCGGGAGGGTGGGCTCAACTTCGGCTGGCCGATCCAGGAGGGCAACGCCTGCTTCCGCGATCAGAACTGTGACGCCGCGGGGCTGGTGCAGCCGGTTGCGCAGTACAACCACGGCGAGAACGGGTGCTCGGTGACGGGCGGATACGTCTATCGCGGGGCGCAGTTCCCGGCGCTGGCGGGCGTATATCTGTACGGCGATTACTGCTCGGGCCGCATCTGGGCGCTCGACGCGGCAACCCTCGGCGCGCCGGTTTTGGTGGCGAACGCGGGGCCGGGACTCAGTTCGTTCGGCGAGGATGAGGCGGGCGAACTGTACATAACGGATTTATCAAAGGGCGTGATTCGGAGAATCGTAGCGCCGTAGCGCGGCCGCAAGGACCAGCCGGGGCTTGCCTCGGGACGTCACGTTGGCAGAAGCCCGGTTTCCAGCAGAGGCCGGGCTTCTGCTACAATGCGGCCATGATCTCGCAACACAAACCCACCGAGCGCTTTTCGACCAAGGTCGAGAATTACGCTAGATACCGGCCGCACTACCCGCCCGAGGTCCTGGAATTGCTGCGGCGGGAGTGCGGGCTGACGCCGGATTGGACGATCGCGGACATCGGGTCGGGCACGGCCATTTCGAGCGAGCTTTTCGTTGCGAACGGGAACCGTGTCTTCGGCGTGGAGCCGAACGCGGCCATGCGCGCGGCGGGCGATGCGCACATGACCGCTTACCCGAACTTCGTCAGCGTGGCGGCCACTGCGGAGGAAACGACGCTGCCGGACGCGAGCGTGGAGATGGCGCTGGCCGGGCAGGCGTTCCACTGGTTTGAGCAGGAGCGGGCGCGGCGTGAGTTCGTCCGTATCCTCAAGCCGGGAGGGTGGCTCGTCCCGATGTGGAACTCGCGCGACGAGGCAAGCGCGTTCCAGCAGGACTATGAGCGCTTCGTGCTGGAGTTTGGCACGGACTACACGGAGATCCGGCATCAGAACGTCACTCCAGAGGCGCTCGCCGCGTTCTTTGCGCCGGCAGAGATGCGCGCGGCGCAGTTCAAGCAGGCGCAGGTGGTGGACTGGGAAGGGCTGGCGGGACGCGTGTTGTCCTCGTCTTATATGCCGGCGTCGGACCACCCGCGCTACGAAGCGATGCTGGCCGAGCTGCGGCGCCTCTTCGACGCGCACGCAGTCGACGGCAAGCTGCCGCTTGACCTCGTCACCCAGGTCTACTATGGCAGGTTGACGTGATCGACCGCACGCTCACCGCCATCCGGTACATCACGCCGTTCCGGCAGGGCGGCTCCGTTCCCGCGCTGGTCGAGGCGGACGACGGCGAGTTGTACGTGCTCAAGTTCCACGGGGCCGCGCAGGGACGCCGCGCCTTGGTTGCCGAGTTGATCGCGGGCGAGATCGGCCGGCGTCTCGGCCTGCGCGTGCCCGAGCTGGCGTTCATCCACGTCGAGCCGAATTTCGGGATGAGCGAGGCGCACCCGGAGATACGCGACCTGCTCAACGCGAGCGTTGGGCTGAACCTCGGCCTGCGCTTCCTGCCCGAGTCGCTCGAATACAATCCGCTGCTCACCCCGCCGCCCGAACCGGACGAGGCCGCCGCGATCGTGTGGTTCGACGCGTATGTGACCAACGTCGACCGGACGCTGCGCAACGTCAACATGCTGCTTCACCGACGCGAGCTGTGGTTGATCGACCACGGCTCCGCGCTGTACTTCCACCACAGCCGCGACTGGACGGAGCACCCGGAGCGCGCGCTGACGCCGTTCGCGCTCGTCAAGGACCACGCGCTGCTGCCGTTTGCCGGTTCGGTGTCGGACGCGGACCGGCTGCTGCGCCCGAAGCTCCCGGCAGGGAGCCTTGCGGAGGTCGTCGCCCTGCTGCCCGATGCGTGGCTCGTGGACGGGGCCGCGCCGGGCGAATTGCGCGCGGGCTATGCGCGCTGGCTGAGCGACCGACTCGCCGCGTCGGATGTATTTGTCGGAGAGGCCGAGAATGCCCGCGCGCGCCGCGTATGAGTACAGCGTGATCCGGGTCGTTCCCCGCATCGAGCGCGAGGAATGCATCAACGCGGGCGTCATCCTCTTCTGCAAGCTGCGCCGGTATCTCGCGGCGCGGGTTCATTTCGACGAGGCGCGTGTGCTGGCCCTCGATCCATCCGCCGACCTCGTGCGCATCCGGCAGCAGCTTGAACTCGTGCCGCTGCTGGCAGCCGGTGGACCGGCCGCGGGGGAGTTGGGCGCGCTGTCGCAGGCCGAACGATTCCGCTGGATCACGTCGCCGCGCAACACAATCATCCAGCCGTCGCCGGTCCATCCCGGGCTGTGCGACGACGCGGAGGCCGCGCTGGAGGCGCTGTTCAAAAGGCTCGTGCTTCCGTAGAGGGCGACCGCCGGTTGCCCCGTGCGAAACCGTAACCGTTGGGCGACCGCAGGTCGTCCCTACATACCTGGCCAACCCGCGCGAATCGTGACTACTATGCGACATCTCTTCAACATCGATTCCACCATCCACTTTCTCAACCACGGATCGTTTGGCGCATGCCCCAAGCCCGTGTTCGAGGCGTATCAGGGCTGGCAGCGCGAGCTCGAACGGCAGCCCGTGGAGTTCCTCGGCCGCCGCGCCGACGGGCTGCTGGCGGAGAGCCGGGCCGCGCTCGCAGCGTTTCTCAACGCGCAGCCGGACGACCTCGTATACTTCCCCAACCCAACCACCGCCCTGAATATGGTCGCGCGCAGCCTCACGGCGGGCAGCGAGCCGTTCCTGCGTCCCGGCGACGAAATCCTCACTACCGACCACGAGTACGGCGCGCTCGACCGGACGTGGGACTACGTCTGCGAGCGAGCCGGCGCGCACTACGTCCACCGCCCGATCCCGCTCCCGCTGCCTGGCCCCGAAGCCTTCGCGGAGCATTTCTGGGCGGGCGTCAACGCGCGGACGCGCATCATCTATCTCTCTCACATCACCAGCCCTACCGCGATGATCTTCCCCGTCGCGGACATCTGCCGCCGCGCGCGCGAGGCGGGCATCCTGGCCATTGTGGACGGCGCGCACGCGCCCGGCCAAATCGATCTGGACCTCGCCGCGGTGGGCGCCGACATCTATGCGGGCGCGTGCCACAAGTGGCTGTGCGCGCCGAAGGGCGCCGCGTTCCTCTACGCGCGGCGGGAAGTCCAACCCCTGCTCGAGCCGCTCGTCGTGAGCTGGGGCTGGCAGGCCGAGCGGCCGGGGCCCTCGCCTTTCATCGACTGGCACGAGTGGCAGGGCACACACCGTGCCCGAAGCGATCCGCTTCCAGCGGGAACGCGACTGGCCCGTCGTTCGCGCTGCGTGCCATGCGCTCGCCCTCGAGACGCGCGAGCGCATCGTGGCCCTGACCGGCCTGCCCGCGATCTGCGCACCCAGCGCGGTTGGGCAGATGTTCGCCGCGGAGATGCCGCGGTGCGACATCGAGTGCCTTAAGGCGCGGCTCTATGACGAATACCGGGTCGAGGTCCCCGCGATCCGGTGGGGCGGGCGGGTCTTCCTGCGCGTCTCGTTCCAGGCGTACAACGACCGGGCCGACGCGGACGCGCTGCTGCGCGGGCTGAAGGCGCTGCTGCCAGAGGTGGCGCTTGCCGTCGCGTGACGAGTTGATCGCCGCCAAAGGCGAAACCCAGGCGCGACTGGCGCGCGTCCGGCGCGAGCTGGAGGCCGCGCGCGCGGGCCTTGCGGAAGCGCAGGGCTTGCGCCGGAGGCTCCTCGCGCGGCGCGTGAGCGCGCTCGAAGGCGAAGCCGAGCGGCTGATGGCCGAAGAAATGCGGCTGCGCGTCGAGATCGACCAGTCCCCTCGCTGAAATCCCCCTCTCTCCTTCGTTTAACTATTGCTCAATAGCGTCACAAGGGAGTACAATTCGATTTGTTCGGCCCTTGCGCATTCGCTGAGCCGCCGACGCGGGAGCGTGTCATGCCCGAAATGGCCTACCTGAACTTCGACCTGGAGATCGAGCGCGCGGACGGCAAGTACCGCAGCCATGCGCTGAGTTCCCCCGCGGGCGAGGCGCGCGCGGCGCTGGGTCCGGTCGACGCGCTGCCGGCAGATGATCCGGCCGCGGCGGGAGCAGCGCTGTTCGACGCAGTGTTCAGGGACGATGTGCTAGGCTGTTTCCGCCGTAGCCTCGACATGGCCGGCAGCGCGGGCAAGGGCCTGCGCATCCGCCTGCGCCTCGCCGAGACGCCGGAACTGGCCGATCTGCCATGGGAGTCGATGTACGACCGGGGGCGGGGCGTCTACCTCGCACTGTCGCGCGAGACGCCCCTCGTGCGCTACCTCGACCTGCCCGAGCCGGCCGACATGCTGCGGCCGGAAATTCGGCTGCGCGTGCTCGCGGTGATCGCCAGCCCCTCTGATTACCCCCCGCTCGACGTTGAGCGCGAGTATCTGAACCTCAAGACCGCGCTGGCCGACCTCGAATCGCGCGGCGTCGTCTCTGTGGACCGGCTCGATCCGCCCACGGTCGAGGCGCTGCAGCGGCAGCTTCTCCAGCAGGAATATCACATCCTGCATTTCCTCGGCCACGGCGCGTTTGACGCGGACGCAGGCGACGGCGTCCTGCTGCTCAACGGGGCCGACGGCCGCGGCGATGCGGTGGATGGCGAGACGTTCGCCACGTTGGTGGGCGATCAGCGTTCGCTCCGGCTGGCATTGCTGAACGCGTGTGAGGGCGCGGTCGCGGGCGAGCAGGACCCCTACTCCGGCGTCGCGCAGCGATTGGTGCGCGGCGGCATCCCCGCGGTGATCGCGATGCGCTCCGCCATCTCCGACAAGGCCGCGGTCGCGCTCGCGCGCAGCTTCTACGGCGCGCTGGCAGCCGGCGCGGCGGTCGACGAGGCGATGGCGGAGGCGCGCAAGGCGCTCTATTCCGGCGGTTTCGAGGGCGA
>JALOOB010000150.1 GCA_025454635.1 Anaerolineae bacterium | reverse complement strand
TTGAACAGGATGCCGGAGCAGGCGAAGAGATCGTAGCTCTCGCGGTAGTTGACCGTAATCCAGTGGCCGTACAGCTTGGCCGCGCCGTAGGGGCTGCGGGGGTAGAAGGGCGTGCTCTCGCGCTGCGGCACTTCCTGCACCTTGCCGAACATTTCGGAGGACGATGCCTGGTAGAAACGAATATGGCGGTCGACAATGCGGATGGCGTCGAGCACGCGCGTAACGCCAAGGCCCGTGAACTCGCCGGTGAGCACGGGCTGCTGGAAGCTGGTGGGCACGAAACTCTGCGCGGCCAGATTGTAGACTTCGTCGGGACGATGCTCCTGCAGCAGGTTAATCAGGCTGACCTGGTCGAGCAGGTCGCCCTGGACGACGGTGAGCCTGTCCTGGATGTGACGCACGCGGTCGAAGTTGATGGTGCTGGTGCGACGCACCATGCCGATCACTTCGTATCCCTGCTCCAACAGGAAATCGGCCAGGTACGAGCCGTCCTGGCCGGTGATGCCGGTGACTAGGGCTTTGGGCATTTGTCCTCACTCATGCGCAAACCTGTCAGGTTTGTTGTTGCGCAACTTGATTGCGCCAGTCGTCGAGCACGTCCCCGACGGTCTGCTCGAACGGGATGCGCGGCTCCCAGCCGGTGGCGCGGCGCAGCTTCGAGCAGTCGCCGACGATGACCGGCACGTCGACCGGCCGCATGCGCTGCGGGTCCTGGCGCACCTCGATCGGAACCTTCGCGTTGCGCAGCAGCGCCTCGAGCAATTCGCGCACGCTGCGCGCTTCGCACGCGCCGATGTTGTAGACCTCGCCTGGCTCGCCGCGCAGCGCGGCCAGCGTATAACCCCGCACGATGTCGCGGACATCCGAGAAGTCGCGCGCGACGTCCAACTGGCCGACGAGCATGACGGGCGCGCGCAGTCCGGCTTCGATCTCCGCGACCTGCGACGCAAAATCCGGCGCGACAAAGCCCCGGCGCTGGCGCGGGCCGATATGGTTGAATGGCCGCATGCGAATCGCCCGGACGCCGTGGCTCAGGTGATACTGCAGGCCGAGATAATCCTGCGCGATCTTGCTGACCGCGTACGGGCTGGTCGGCCGCAGCGGCGTGTCCTCAGTTACCGGAAGGTCGTCCGGCCGGACATGGCCGTACTCCTCGCTCGAACCGATGACGAGGACGGTTGCCTGCGGCGCGACCTGCGCGGCGGCTTCAAGGATATTCAACTGGAGCCGAATGTTATTCTCCAGCGTGCCCCACGGGTCCTTGCGGCTCACCGACGGAATGGGTTGCGCGGCCAGGTGAAAGATGGCGTCGGGGCCGCTGTCCTCGACGATCTCGCGCACGCGCTCCGGCCGGGATAACTCGCCCTCGTACAGGGTTAGCCGGTCGCGCAGGTGGGCAAGGTTGCTTGCGTCTCCATACACCGTGCCGGAGACGGTCCAGTCACCCGAAGCGAGCAGGTGCTCGGCGAGGTGGCTGCCGACGAAGCCGGAAATACCTGTGATGAGCGCGCGCAAACAGCCTCTCCTGCCGGGGCCGAGATTGTTTCGGTCGTGCCGAATTATACTTTAGGATGGGGGGAAAGGAAAGAAAGCCGTTGCGATTCTTCCTGCCGCTGCGGAAGCGCGCGAATGGAGTTTTGTATAACTCTTCTTGCGCAACAAGACGGTGTGCGCTATGATTGTTTTAGAACACACCCCCATCTTCAGTTTGAGGATTCGCAATGAAGCGCAAACACCTGCTTTCGCTCGTCCTGCCTCTTCTGGCCCTCGCATTCACGCTCCAGCTCGCAGCGCCGGCGTTCGCCGACAGCTGGCTCGACCCGACGTTCGGCGGGGATGGCATCGTCTACACCGATTTCGAGGGTGGCGCCGATGAGGCGCGCGACCTCGTCATCCTGCCCGATGGCGCGCTCGTCGCCGCAGGCATCGGCAGCTCGAAGACCGAGTTCCCGCCCCAGGGCTTCGCGGTGGCGCGTTACCTGCCCGACGGGACGCTCGACCCCGCTTTCGGCCAGGATGGGTGGGTGCTGACATTCCCCACCGGCAATGGCGATCGCGCCTATGCGGTCGTCGCGCAGCCCGACGGCGCGTTGGTGGTGGGAGGGCAGGCCGGCGCAGAGACCTCTGACTTCGGGTTGGTCCGCCATCGCGCGGACGGCTCGCTGGACGAGACGTTTGGCGGCGACGGGATCGTGACGACGAACCTGGGACGCGTTGCGGAGCGCATTGCTGACGTTGCGCTGCAACCCGACGGCCGGATTGTCGCGGTGGGCGAGACGCGCACGGGCGACGACGGGGATGTGGCGCTCGCTCGCTACAACCCCGACGGGTCGCCGGACGCGTCGTTTAGCGGCGACGGCATTGTCGTGACGCAGGTCGGCGCGGACAGCACGGCGGGCGTGCGCGTACGTCTCCTGCCCGGCGGCAAGATCCTCGCGCTGGCAACGCGGTACGGCGCAACCCCTGCCATGATTCTGCTTCGATACAATGCGGACGGCTCGCTCGACGCCACATTCGACGGCGACGGCATCGCCGTGCCGGACATCGGCGCAAATGGCGGCACGCCGAACGACATGTTGGTATTGCCGAGCGGCAAAATTCTGCTGGCCGGCACGTTCGGCATGGGGGAGGCTTTCGGCGTGGCGCGCGTCAATGCCGATGGGACGATTGACAACACCTTCGGCGTGGACGGCCGCGCATTGACGCCGCAGGGGATCAACGGCGTGACGGCAGTCCTGACGCAGCCTCACGGACGCATTCTTGTTGCGGGCCGCTATCTTGCAGGAGGCAAAACCTATTTCGGCGTCACGCGCTTCATGCCGTCGGGCAGCCTGGACATGAGTTTCGGGCAGGACGGCGTGATGTATGCGGACGTGGGGTTGCAGCCCGTGCCGTGGGCGATGGCGTTGGACGCAAAGGGGAGCCTGACGCTGGCCGGCACGCAGGAGATGGGCTCGGTGAGCGGCGATTTCACCCTGGCGCGGTTTGCCCTGCCGGAGGTGGTGATGCGGCCGGTGTGGCTGCCGATGGCGTTTAGGTAGGGAAGGCTCGTCCGCTTCGCCGCTCGCCTCTGTGCTATAATCGCTTGCGGGCGCGAGCTGCAGGTTAGGCCCTGGCGAAGTTGGAAAGCGTTTGAGAGATTGAGATTTCAGCCTTGAAAGGCTGGGGAGCGCGTGCTAGGATAGGTGCATGGAGCAGAAGCAACTCTTTTCGATTCGACTGTATTTAGAACCGGACCAAGGCGGCGTCTATACGGTCACAAGCCCCGACGTGCCGGGCTTGGTCACCGAGGGCCGCACGCCGCAAGAGATTACGGCCAACGTCGAGGAGGCACTGGCCGCTCTTACCACGGCTTGGGCTGAATTGGGCATGGCGCGACCGCCCGCGCTGCGCGTAGTGCTCGGGGATCGTCCGCAGACCGTCGAGGCGCTCGTTACTCTCTGATGCGCTATCGTGACCTGGCGGAACGGCTCGAAGCGTTGGGCTGCGAGGAGCTTCGGAGCGCCAAAGGCAGTCATCGCGTCTGGCGCAATTCTGCTAACGGCTCGATCGCAACCGTTCCCGACTGGGGCGGAAAGGATCTGGCGCCGGGCACGGTGCGGGCCATTCTGCGTGAGCTGGGCATCAGTCGGCAGGAGTTTGGCCCCATCAAGTAACTCTGCGGCTCATTTAGAAGACACAGAGAACCCCGGTCTCTGCGCCACCGGTGGCGTCGGCAGAAACCGGGGTTTCTCTTTTCCCTCTGCGGCTAAGGCTACAGCCCCAGCGCGGCCTTCAGCTCCGTCACCTTGTCGAGGCGCTCCCAGGGGGCGTCGATGTCGTGACGGCCGAAGTGGCCGTAGGCCGCGGTGGCCTGGTAGATGGGCCGGCGCAGATCGAGATCGCGGATGATCGCGGCCGGGCGCAGGTCGAAGCACTCGTTGATCACGCGCACGATGTCGTCATCGCTCACTTTGCCCGTGCCGAAGGTCTCGACCGAGACGCTGGTGGGCCGCGCCACGCCAATCGCGTAGCTGACCTGGATTTCGAGGCGGTCCGCCGCGCCCGCGGCCACGAGATTCTTCGCCACGTAGCGCATCATGTAGGCGGCCGAGCGGTCGACCTTCGTCGGGTCCTTGCCCGAGAATGCGCCGCCGCCGTGCCGGGCCACGCCGCCATAGGTGTCGACAATGATCTTGCGCCCGGTCAGGCCGGAGTCGCCCATCGGGCCGCCGACCACGAAGCGGCCGGTCGGGTTGACGAAGATACGCGTGCTCTTGTCGAGGTAGCCGTTCGGCACCACGTACTTGATGACCCGCTCGTAAATGTCGGCCTCGATCTTGGCGTGGTCGACCTCGGGCGCGTGTTGGGTGGAGACGACGATGGTGTCGACGCGCACCGGCTTGCCGTTGTGATACTCGACCGTGACCTGGCTCTTGCCGTCGGGGCGCAGGTAGGGGAGCGTGCCGTCCTTCCGGACGCGCGACAATTGGCGGCAGAGCTTCTGCGCGAGGTCGATGCTGAGCGGCATGTACTCCTCGGTCTCGTTGCACGCGAACCCGATCATCATGCCCTGGTCGCCCGCGCCGATCGCCTCGATCTCGGCATCGGTCACCTCGCCTGTTTTGGCCTCGAGCGCCTTGTCAACGCCCATAGCGATATCCGGGCTTTGCTCCTTGATGGAGACGATCACGCCGGCCGTGTCCGCGTCGAAGCCGAACTTGGCGCGCGTGTAGCCGATCTCGCGCACCACGTCGCGGACGAGCGCGGGGATGTCGACGTAGGTGCTCGTCGTGATCTCGCCCATCACCAGGATCAGGCCGGTCGTCGTGCTGACCTCGCACGCCACGCGCGCATCGGGATCATCCTTGATGATGGCGTCCAGCACGGCGTCGCTGATCTGGTCGCACATCTTGTCGGGATGCCCCTCCGTCACCGACTCCGAGGTAAAAAAGAACTTCGGGGAACTGGCGAAAGTAGTTGTCATCTCTAACTCCTGATTGAAACCTGAAGATGACAGATTGAAGATTGAAGACTGCGCCAGGCAACCTTCAATCTTCAATGTTCAATCTTCAATTGCGATCACGTGCCCATCCGCCATTCGTTCAGATAGGCTTCCTGCTCGGGCGTGAGGACGTCGATGTGGACTCCCATCGCGGCCAGCTTCAGGCGGGCGATCTCGTGATCGATCTCTTCCGGCACGCTGTAGACCGTCTTCTTCAAGCTCGCATGGTTCTTGACCATGTACTCCGCGGCCAGCGCCTGGTTCGCGAAGCTCATGTCCATCACCGCGCTTGGATGACCTTCCGCCGCGGCGAGGTTGACGAGGCGGCCTTCGCCGGCCAGGTAGAGGCGGCGGCCGTCGTTGAGGATGTACTCGTCGAGGAACTCGCGCACACGGCGCACCTCGCCGGACATGCCTTCGAGCGCGGGGATATTGATCTCCACGTTGAAGTGGCCGCTGTTCGCCATGATGGCGCCGTTCTTCATGGCTGCGAAATGCGCGCCGTCGAGCACGTTGATGTCGCCGGTGGCAGTAATGAACAGGTCGCCGATGGCGGCGGCCTCGCTCATGGGCATCACGCGGAAGCCGTCCATGACCGCTTCAAGGGCCTTCATGGGGTCGATTTCGGTGACGATGACGTCCGCGCCGAGACCTTTTGCGCGCATGGCGATGCCGCGGCTGCACCAGCCGTAGCCGGCCACGACCACGCGCTTGCCCGCCACGAGGACGTTGGTGGCGCGGATGACGCCGTCCATCGTGCTCTGGCCGGTGCCATAGCGGTTGTCGAACAGGTGCTTGGTCATGGCGTCGTTGACCGCGATGACGGGGAACATCAGCTCGTTGTCGTGAGCCATCGCGCGCAGGCGGATGACGCCGGTCGTGGTCTCTTCCGTGCCGCCGACGATGCCGTCGAGCAGCTCGCGGCGCTCCTTGTGGAGCGTACCGACGAGGTCCGCGCCGTCGTCCATCGTGATGTGCGGCTTGAAGTCGAGCGCGGCCTTGATGTGCTGGTAGTAGGTCGCGTTGTCTTCGCCCTTGATCGCGTAGACGGGCATTTCGTAGTGGGCGACGAGCGTGGCCGCGACATCGTCCTGCGTGGAGAGCGGATTAGACGCGGTGAGGACGACGTCGGCGCCGCCGGCCTGAAGCACGCGCATCAGGTTGCCGGTCTCGCTCGTGACGTGGAGACAGGCGGAGATGCGGATGCCGTTGAGCGGGCGCTCCTTGGCGAAGCGCTGTTCGAGCTGATCGAGGACGGGCATCTCGCGCGCCGCCCATTGCATGCGGAACCGGCCTTTTTCGGCGAGCCGGATGTCCTTGATGTCGTAGTTGTTGCTCACTCGGTATTGCTCCTTGTGGAATTGCAGATTGAAAATTGAAGATTGAAGACTGCGCCCGGTTGCGCATCTTCAATTTTCAATCTTTGATTTTCAATAGCTCCTCAAGTTCGGGCGCGTCGCCGAAGGTTTCCCGGTAGCGCGCGACGAACTCCGGCAGAGTGTAGCGGTGGTTCATGGTGCCCTGGCTTTCCAGGCAGTAAGTTGCGGCAAGCGCGCCGATGCGGCCGGTAACTTCCCACGGGTAGCCGCGCAGCAGGCCGACGAGCAGCCCGCCCCGGAACGCGTCGCCCACGCCGGTGGGGTCGACGATCTCGCGCGCGGGCGCGATGGGCACCTGGACGCGGCGGTCTTTTGAGATGAACATGGCGCCGTCTGCGCCGCAAGTCACGACAAGCAAGCCCACCCTGTCGAGAATACCCGCTTCGTCCAGCCCCGTCTTCGACTTAAGTACCTCCAGCTCGTAGTCGTTGACCGTGAGGCCAAACGCTCCGTCCATCGCCTCGAGCACTTGAGGGCCGCTGAGGCGGGCGAGCTGTTGGGAGGGGTCGAAGATGAAGCGGATGCCGAGCTCGCGGCACTCGGCGCAGTTGCGGACCATGCCCTCGGGATCGTGCGGCGAGATGATAACGTAGTCGACCTCGCCCTTGTCCAGGCCGCGGTAGGTGAGTTCCTTGCCGCGCTGCATCGCGCCGGAGTGGAAGCCGGCGATCTGGTTCTGGTCGAGGTCGGTGATGACAGTGAAGGTGGCGGTGAACTCGCCCTCGTAAGCGATCACGAGGGATGTGTCGATGCCCTGCAGTTCGAGCCACGCGCGGTAATCGCCGAAGTCCTGCCCGACCGTGCCCATCAGCTTCGGCTTCTCGCCGAGCAAGGCCATCGTGTAGCAGATGTTGGGCGCGACGCCGCCCCGGCTCATCTGCTTCTCCTCGACGAGGAAGCTGACGGTGAGCTTGCCGGTTTGCTCGATGAGGATGTGCTCCCGGAAGTGGCCGGGATACTTCATGATGTAGTCGGTCGCGATCGACCCGGTGACGATAACGGACATGCTACTCCTGTTTTGCCACAGAGGACTCAGAGGGCGCAGAGTCGTTCGACGGCTGTTATGCGCTTGACAAGCTGTTGTACAGTATAGGCGAATCGGGTGGCTCGCAGCCTTCCTGGAACACCACTAGGGACTAAGCGAGCGGTGGGCGAAAGCTCCCCCGATTATTTTGTTGCGTTCACCAAAGGGAGGGCAGGAATTCTACGCTTGTCCAGCGGAAGTCCTTGTAGAGCTTCGCCTCAGGTGTCTGCCGAAATTTACCGTGACTCCATCTGATTTCGACGTGGAAGCGTGCTGTCTTAGAAGATTTAAGTTGTTTGGATTCGTAGGTAACAACAATTGCTACCACACTCTGTTTTCTATGCGGGTCGGGAACTGCTTCTATATTTGATATCTTCCAGTCGCTCTTCCATTGAGTCAACGAAGGCACAACCACGGCGAACGGCTGCTGAACTTCAACCCCACACAGAATGTACTCGTTAGTGTCCATGCGGAAGAGAGTTCGAGCAACTTCTTCGAGTACAGCCGCCCGGCGATTGCCTTTCAGGCTCTCCTCGATATGCTTGTTGAACATCTCAGCCGATCGCTGCGCAACGTGATGACACATTGCGAGGTATATGTCTTGGAACGCAGCCTGATCATCCGGTGGCAATTGGCGCGCGGCCGCCTCGACAGCGATACGGTCGTTCTTTCGAGCAGTACGCTCGAACGTGGCGACGTCGGACGGCAGGTGATCCAGTCCTCCCGATCGCACTAGGCTATACAACTGCTGATACGCGACAGGGTCGACGTGCAGG
>JALOOB010000464.1 GCA_025454635.1 Anaerolineae bacterium | reverse complement strand
CTGCGGCCTCCCGGATGCGACGGATTGTCTCGGCATGGCCGGTCTGATCGCCATGGGAGAAATTCAGGCGCGCAACATCCATCCCGGCCCGGATGAGCTTGACCAGTTGCTCCGGCTCGTGGCTGGCAGGCCCAATGGTGCAAACGATCTTGGTGCGCAACAGCGGCAGCATGGGGTCACTCTCTCCTTCCGGATTCAGGCGCGATTCAGTCCTGCGGGCCAGCTTCGAGCTCGTCGGCGGCGGGCGGCGAGACGCGGGGAGGCGGCTCCGGCGACTCGGCGGCTGCCTTGAGCGCGGCGTTCACCGCGCGGCTAATCATCTTCACAAAGCGCCCGAAGGGTTTGCCGCTGAAGCGGTCGGCGAGTCCGGCCGCGACCTCGCGGTCGGGCGGCATCTCACCATACGATTCGCGCAACCGCTCACGATGGTAGGCGACCCAGATGTACAGGTCCGCCTCAGTGCGTTGCGGAAACTCTTCGAGCACGTCGCCTTCCTTAATCGCCTGGACGACCGGCAGGTAGACGTTGTCGTACCAACTGGCTGCGGCTTCGGCGAGGTCGGGCTCGCGGCCCCATTGCAGGCCAAGATAGTAGCGATGCACCTTGATGTGCTCGAGGAGGATTTGATACCGGCCCGGCTCAGTGAGCTCGATGCGCTGATCCGGTCGCGTCTCGTCGAGTCGCGTCTCCCGGAGGAACTGCGCGTATTCGATCTTGATAATCAGGTCATCGACGTCGGTTTCGGGCGTCAGCGGCACCAGCGTAGGAACTTCCGTCACGCGCGCTTCGATCGCGTCAAGACCGTTCGCCTTTGCGACCGACACACGATGGTTGCCGTCGCGCACGAAATAGACGTCGCCGATTTGGTAGACGTCGATGGGCGGCAAGTCGCGCAGCTCGTTCATCGCGACGTCTAACCGCTTCCAGCGTTCGGCGTCCGCGCCCGAGAGGGGGAGAAACGCGCGGTCGAAGTCGCGGTAGCGGCCGACGCTGCCGATAATGCGGGATAGCTCGATGAGCTGTGTGCCGCGATCGATTTCCGCGCGGTCGCGAATCAGTTGCTGAACCTGTTCGAAAGACAACAGCGTCTCGTCCGGCTTCTCCCTGAACAACCGCAACAACTGCCGGATCAACGGCTTGTGATACACGCGGTCGAACTTCTGGGCCGCAAGCGCCGCAGGATAAGGCGGTGTGCGTGGTGGCGCGTCCATCATAACGAACTCCAAACCGAAGCGCCGCGATGCTGTTTCTGGCAGTCGCGGTTAAGCCTCAAGCTCCATCATAGCTCAAAGCGGCAGCCGGCCAAAGTAGGCAAGCTGCCGCGAAACGAGTTCCGGCGCTCTGGACGTGTATAATGGCGGATTAGTTCAATCCGAAACCGAGCGGGAGATGGGCGCGATGGGCGAACTTGACACGGGGGAGTTGGCCGTCTGGGCGGCGGCGATTTACGAGCGGCTCCGCGCGGCCTACGGCCGGCCCGACTGGCGGCCGTACTACTCGCCGATGGACGAACTTATTCTGACCTTCCTGAGCCAGAACACGAGCGACCTGAATTCGGGCCGCGCGTTTGCGGCGCTCAAAGCGCGTTACCCCGAATGGCAGGAAGCGCTCGACGCGCCGGTGGAGGAACTGGCCGAGACCATCCGCTCGGGAGGGTTGGCCTACCAGAAGGCGCCCCGCATCCAGAAGGCGTTGCGCCGCATCAAGGAAGAACGCGGCGAGTTCAACCTCGACTTTCTTGGAGAGATGCCGGTCGAGGACGCGATGCGGTGGCTGACTTCCTTCGACGGCATCGGGCACAAGACCGCGTCCATCGTGATGCTCTTCTGCTTCAACAAGGCGGCTTTTCCAGTGGACACGCACGTGGGCCGCGTGACGCGGCGACTGGGGCTGGCGGGGCCAAAAGAGACCGAGGAGAAGATTAAGGGGCTGTGGGAACGGCTCGCTCCGCCGGAGTGGTACTATCCGCTGCACCTGAACCTGATCCGCCACGGGCGGGAGGTGTGCCACGCGGGCCGGCCGGAATGCGGAAAGTGCGCGCTGATCGATCTGTGCCGGTATCCGGATAAAACGGTTTAGCCGCAGAGGACTCAGGGAGCTCAGAGCGATTCTCTGCGTCCTCTGTGGCCTCTGCGGCAAGAAAATCGGTCGGCCGCCGCTACCCCGAATATGGGTGGCGCGCGACCATCTCCTTCGCGATCGCGTTGTGACGCGCGATCACTGGTTCGAGGTCGATCCCCACGAGTTTCGCGTCGGCCACTACCTGCCGCCCGTTAATGAAGCTCAGGTCGACTCCGTGCGGCGGGCAGAGCAGCAGCGCGGCGACCGGATCGTGAACCGCGGCGCCGGCCATCTCCAGCCGGTTCAGCTTCACCCCGATGAAGTCCGCGGCCTTGCCGGGAGCAAGCTGGCCGATGTCGTCGCGGTTGAGCACCGCGGCTGAGCCGACCGTGCCAAGCGACAGCGCATCCATGACCGTGAACGCGGCCGCGCCCTTGGCCACGCGCTGAAGCAGGAGCGCATTGCGCGCCTCGCCGATCACGTTGCAGGTGTCGTTCGACGCGGAGCCGTCGACCGCCAGCCCGACCTTCACGCCCGCATCGCGCATCTCGCGAATCTTCGCGATCCCCGACCCGAGCCGCATGTTGGACGAC
>JALOOB010000463.1 GCA_025454635.1 Anaerolineae bacterium | reverse complement strand
CTGATCGGCTACGACCGGGTCGTCCTGGTGGATGCCATCCAAAGCGAGCGCGGCGTCGCCGGTACGGTGTATGCGCTCACACTGGACGACCTGCCGACGCTGCACGCGGATGCGATCCATGATGCATCGCTGAAGGAGGCGTTGGAACTGGGCCGCCGGCTTGGCGCGCCTCTCCCTGCGAGCATCGCGATCGTGGCGGTTGAGGCGCGCAACGTGCTGGACTTCGGCGAAATGCTCTCGCCGGAGGTCGAAGCGGCCGTGCCCGTGGCACTTGAACGCGTACTCGCCGCGATTCGGACGGGAGTTTCCGAAGGATTCGAAGGAGGAACTCGTGGTCTCACCTGAGCTGCTGCGCCGCCATCGTTTCTTTGGCGGTCTGCGCGAGGACGAGCTAGCGGCAATCGCCATGATCGCAGAAGAGTGCAGCTACCCAAACGCGGGGGTCATCTTCCGCGAAGGGGAGAAGGCGAGCCGGCTGTATATCCTGATCTCGGGCGCGGTGGATTTGATCTATGAAATTCACCGCGCGGACGGCATGGATACTTCCTACGTGGGCACGATCAATACCGGTGAGCCGTTCGGCCTGTCGGCGTTCGTCGAGCCTTACGCGTTTAACGCCACGGCGCGCGCTCACGGACCGGTCAAGACCCTCGCGATCGACGCGCACGCGTTGCGGGCCCTTACCGAGCTGGACTGCCATCTCGGCTACACGGTCATGCGGCAGGTTGCGGTCGCCCTCGCGGAGCGCCTTGGCTTTGCGCGCGCGCAGCTTGCGGCTTGCGACCAGTAACAGGAAGGAGCCGGGTCCTTGCAGAGCCCGGCTCCTTAGACAACGGCCTGCCAACCGGACTCAGCAAATCCGCGGCAACTGCTCCCCGCTTAGCATATCCACAACGCGCTGCCCGCCGATGCGTGAACGCATCACCACCCGCCGCGGGTGATCGGGCACAACCTCGCCAATGATCGCAGCGTCCGCGCCGAGTGGATGCCGGCGGATGGCCGCCAGCGCCGCGTCCGCGTGATCGGGCGTCACGATCGCGAGCGCCTTCCCCTCGTTTGCGACGTATAGCGGGTCCAGACCCAGTATCTCGCACGCGCCGCGCACCGCGTCGCCGAGCGGGATCGCGTCCTCGCGAAGGTTGATGCCGACCTTCGCTGCCTGGGCGATCTCGTTCAACGCGCTCGACACGCCCCCGCGCGTCGGATCGCGCAGCACATGGACATGCTCGCCGGCCGCATCCAACAGCCCGGCGATCAGCGTGTGGAGCGGCGCCGAGTCACTCACCAGTTCGGTCTCGAACGCCAGCCCTTCGCGCACGGACATAATCGCCATGCCATGCTCCGCGATCCGGCCGCTGACGATGACCTTATCGCCCGGCTGCGCGCGGGTGGGCGCGATGCGGATGCCCTCCGGGATCACGCCGACGCCCGACGTGTTGATGTAGATGCCGTCGCCCTTGCCCCGGTCAACCACCTTTGTGTCACCCGTGGCGACCGGCGCGCCGACGACCCGCGCGGCTTCGGCAAGGGATTGGACGATGCGCCACAACTCGTCCATCGGCAGCCCCTCCTCGAGGATGAAGCCGGCCGACAGCGCCAACGGCTGCGCTCCGCACATCGCCAGATCGTTCACGGTGCCGTGGACGGCCAGCGACCCGATGTCGCCGCCGGGGAAGAAGCGCGGGCTGATGACGAACGAGTCGGTCGAATAGGCGAGCCGCCCTTCTCCGACTCTTAAGATCGCGCCGTCGTGCAATTCCTCCAGGGTTTCGTTGCGAAACGCCGGCGCGAACATCTTCTCGATCAGCATTTGCGTGAGCCGCCCGCCGCCGCCGTGGGCCAGCGTGATCGTCGGATACTCGCTGATGGGGATGGGGCATTGAAGATTGAAGATGGAGGCTGTAGTCATGTTGTCGTTGTTCGGTACGAGTAATAGGCGGCGCATGCGCCCTCGCTGGACACCATCGGCGCGCCGAGGGGGTGCTCCGGCGAGCAGGCCGCACCGAAAGCGGCGCACTCGCGCGGCTTCTTGTGCCCGCGGAGGATTTCGCCCGCAATGCAGACCGTCGATTCGGCCGCGGAAATCCCGCCCACGCCAAAGCGGCGCTCCGCGTCATATTCGCGGTACGGGCCGCGCAGACGGTACCCGCTCTGGGGAATTAGCCCGATCCCGCGCCACTGCCGGTCGGCCGGCTCGAATACTTCCGCCAGGATGCGCTGCGCGGGCAAATTCCCGTCGCGCGTCACCACGCGGCTGTACTGGTTCTCCACGCCGGAGCGCCCGGCCTCCAGGCTGTCCACCGCCATGTAGATGCCCTGCAGCAGATCGAGCGGTTCGAACCCGGTGACCACGATCGGCGCCCCATATCGCGCGGCAATCGGCTCGTACTCGCGGTAGCCCATTACGGTGCAGACATGACCTGCCGCCAGGAAGGCCTCGACGCGATTCCCCGGCGCGCCGAGGATGGCCTCCATCGCGGGCGGCACCAGCACGTGCGACACGAGCATGGAGAAATTGGCAAGGCCTATCTGACGCGCCTGGTAGACCGCCATCGCATTGCCCGGCGCCGTCGTCTCGAAGCCCACCGCGAAGAACACGACTTGCTTATCCGGGCGCTCTTGAGCCAGTTTGAGCGCGTCGAGGGGCGAGTAGACCATCCG
>JALOOB010000149.1 GCA_025454635.1 Anaerolineae bacterium | reverse complement strand
GGTTCCGACGTCGACGATAAGCCACACCTCGTCCGCCGGAGCCTTGTCGGGTTCCTCGGCAAGGATCACGCCGACGTTGTCCGCGCCGACATGGCCGGCTTCGAGCGGCAGGACGTGGGCTTGCGCGCCCGGCGCCAGCTTCAAGCCAAGATCGCGCGCCTTGACGTCGACCGCGTCGCTGACCGCCGGGCCAAACGGCGACTGGCCGAGCTCGCCGGGCGGGATGTTGAGCAGGATGTGGTGCATCACGCTGTTGCCGACGAGCGCAATGTCGGTGATCGCGTCCGTCGAAATCTCGGCCTCGGCCGCAGCCTCCGCGGCCAGATCGTTCAACGCCATGATGATCGAGTCATGCAGGGTTGCGAGCCCCGCCTCGCCGTTGAGGTCGCAGTACGAGACGCGGCTCATCAGGTCCTCGCCGTAGGCTACCTGCGGGTTCATCTGGCTTGCCGTAGCGAGCACCTCGCCGGTGCGCAGGTCGCACAGGTGCATCGCAACGGTGGTGGTGCCGATGTCCACCGCAAGGCCGTAGGCTTCCTCGGCGTAGCCGGGCTGCACCCGCACAGCTTCGCGATCCTGCCAGACCGTGACCGTGACTTTCCAATCCCCCTTGCGTATGACCGGCTGGAGGCTGCCGAGCAGCACCGGGTCCAGGCGGACATCTCTTAGGCCGAAGCGCGCGTCCAACTCCGCGGCGATACGATCCCAGTCCCCAAGTTGGTGCTCGAGCGTGGGCGGCTCAATCTCGACATAGTACAGGCGGATAGCGGGGTCGACAACGATCGCGCGCTCGGTGGCGGCCTTGCGGACGACCTGTTTGCGCGCCTGGCTCTCCGGCGGAACGACAACCATGAGGTCGCCGCGCACTTCGCATGCGCAGGCCAGTCGCCGGCCGGGGAGCGGCGGGTTCTTCTCCCAGTAGTTGCGCTCGCGGCCGTCGGGGGGGCTCAAGTGATCCGCAGCGGAGGCAATTCCGTGCTTGGGGAAGGTTCCCTCTTCGATTGCGATCTGACACTTCCCGCACGTTTGGCGGCCGCTGCAAATGGCCTCGATCTCGACGCCGAGCGACCGCGCGGCGTCGAGGAGATTGGTTCCGGCAGGAACGTCCCCCTGGCGGCCTGACGGTTGAAAGACAACGCGATGGGTTTTATCTGGCATGACTTCCTGACTCTGTTGAAGCGGCGATAACCGCCCCATTTTACGCCACTCCGCGCTCAGAACAAAACGGTTCGCCAACAGGGATTCATGCGAGCGCCAACGACTCCCGCCGTCGTGTTCGCGCTCAAACCCAGGAATTCCTAATGTAGCCGCAGACCAGCATCCTGAGCGGAGACCGCTCCCGCAGGGAGCGCGGCGGAGTCGAAGGAGGCGCCTACGCTGTTGGTTCCATGTGGAATTCCTGGCTCAAACCGCGAGTGACTTGCCGCGCGCTCTTTCCTCGCCTATAATCTCCCCGGAAGCCGCGGCAGGCCCGCGGCGCAACTCGTTTCAGGAGCTCGCCATGCGCACAATCCTCCGCTCGGCCACGGGGATCGAGACGACCATCGGCCCGGATCAGCCGTTCGTCATCATCGGCGAGCGGATCAACCCGACGGGGCGCAAGGCGCTGGCTGCCGAAATGCTGGCGGGCAATTTCGAACGCGTGAAGGCGGACGCGCTGGCGCAGGCGCAGGCGGGCGCAACGGTCCTCGACGTCAACGCGGGACTCGGCGTGGCGAACGCGCACGAGCTCGAGCCGGAAGTCATGGTCAAGGCCATCGAGGCGGTGCAGTCGGTCGTCGACCTGCCCCTGTGCATCGACTCGTCCGTGCCCGGTGCGCTCGTTGCGGGCTTGAAGGCGGCGGGCGGGCGTCCCCTCATCAATTCCGTGACGGGCGAGGAGGAACGCATGGAGAAAGTGTTCCCCCTGGTGGCCGAATACGGCGTCCCCGTCATCGCGATCTCCAACGACGAGTCAGGCATCAGCATGGACCCGAAGGTGCGGTTCGAGGTCGCGAAGCGCATCGTCGAACGCGCGGAGCGGTACGGCATCCCGCGCGAGGACGTGCTGATCGATCCGCTCGTCATGCCCGTCGGCGCGGTCAACACCGCGGGTCGCGCGGTGCTGGACATCCTCCGGTGGATCGGCGACGAACTCGGCTGCAACACGGTCTGCGGCGCAAGCAACGTCTCCTTCGGCCTGCCTGACCGCGAGACGATTAACGCCACCTTCCTCGCGATGCTGATCGCCGGCGGGATGACAAGCGCCATCACGAATCCGCTGCGGCCCGAGCTCAAGAAGGCGGTCATGGCCGCGGATATGCTGGCCGGGCGCGACCCGGACTGCCTGCGCTGGTTGAAGTATCAACGACAGTTGTCGCGCGAAGCCGCGCCGGCAGCTCCCCAGGCGAACAGCCCTGCGGATGCCGCGAGCGACCGCGAAGCGCGCCGCGCCGCCCGCCGCGCCGAGAGGGGTGGGTAACACAGCGACACAATAGCACAAGCGGTTCATCGTGTCGCTGTGTCATTGTGTTATCCGTCAATTTCATCCGCGCGCATCACTCAAGGGAGCAATTATGAACCCAGTCTTGCTCAAGCTCGGCCCGTTCCAGGTGCACTGGTACGGCCTGCTCATCGTCGGCGGCGCGGTCTTCGCCGCGTGGCTGTCCACGAAGGAGGCCAAGCGCCGGGGGGAAGACCCGGAGCACGTCTGGAGCCTGCTGACGTGGTGTCTTATCTTCGGCATCATCGGCGCCCGGCTCTACCATGTCTTCTCCACCCCGACCGGCAATTTCGCCGGGTGGGACTTCTACCGGCAGAACCCCATTGAGATCATTAAGTTCTGGGACGGCGGATTCCGCGGGCTCGGCATCTACGGCGCGGTGGCGGGCGGCGCGCTCGCCGTCGTGCTCTACACATGGAAGAACAAGCTGAGTCTGCTGCGCTGGCTCGACATCCCCGCGCCGGGTCTGCTCGTCGCGCAGGCGATCGGCCGCCTGGGGAACCGGATCAACCAGGAGTTGTACGGCCCGCCGACCGACCTGCCCTGGGCGTTCCACATCGACCCGCGCTTTCCCTGCCAGGAGCCGGCTGGCTCGCCCAATGCGTGCGGCCTGCCCGACCGCCTGACGCCGGAAGCGCTGGAGTGGTACCGGACGAACGGCTACCACCCGACGTTCTTCTATGAAGCGCTGTGGAACCTGCTCGGCGCCGCAGTCCTGTGGTTTGGCGGCCGCGCGCTCGTGGACAAGCTGCGCGACGGCGACATTTTCTTCTCCTATATGATCTGGTACGGCTTGGGCCGCTTCTGGGTCGAAATGTTCCGGCCCGACGCCTGGCGCATGGGCACCCTTGCCACCGCGCAGTGGATCGGCCTGGGCTTTGTCGCATTCGGGGTGGTCGCGATCATCATCAATCACCTGCGCCCGCGCAAGGCGAGCAAGGAACCGGTCGTCACGACTGCGCCTGAGGCCGCGGCGGAGCAGGGCAAGGTCGAAGCAGCGTAACCGCTCGTCGTCCGCCAACCAGACCCGACGCGGAATAGACCCTCGTCGGGTCTCTCTTTGTCCATTTGACCCACCCCCCTGGGGAGGGGATGGGATGTCAAATTACCGCTTTTTGGGAGTTGTGTGCTATTATCTACACAGCTGATGGGGGGTGGAAGAGGCGATGAACGAGCAAACAAAGGGCGGCGTGATCCGCCGGCTGCAGAGTGTCGAGGGGCACGTGCGCGGGATTCAGCGCATGGTGGAGGAAGACCAGTATTGCATCGACGTGATCAAGCAGATCAGCGCGGTGCAGGCGGCGCTCACGAAGATGCAGCAGATCATCCTCGACGATCACCTCCATTCATGCGTGACGACGGCGATCCGCGGGGACGACCCCGAGCGCCGCGAAGCTGTGATCGACGAGATCATGGGTGTATTTGCGATAACCAACAAGTAGGAGGAATTTCCGAATGTCAGTCACCGTCCAGTTGAGCATCCCGAACATTTCCTGCGGCCATTGCACGAAGACCGTGGTGCGCGAGACGAAGGACCTGCCCGGCGTGGAGAACGTCGAGGCGGATGTGGATTCGAAGAGCGCGACGTTCACGCTTGCCAGCGAGGCCGACCTGTCGCGCGTCAAGGAAACTCTGGCCGAAATCGGCTATCCGGCGGTCAATTAGCCCATTAACACAAAGACACAATGACACAGAGGAGATGGTATAAGGGCGAGCGTGCCTCGCGCTGGCAGGCTCACGGTGCCTTTGTGTCATTGTGTTATTCATGACACCCCTGGTAAATTAAGATGGCAGATACCAAACAAATTACCCTTCCCATTACGGGAATGACCTGCGCGAATTGCTCCGCGACGATTGAGCGGAATCTCAAGAAGATGCCCGGCGTGACCGAAGTCGCCGTCAATTACGCGACGGAGAAGGCAACGGTCGCGTTCGACCCGAGCCAGACAACCCCGACGGCCATGACGTCGCTCATTGGCGATCTCGGCTACGGCGTCGCGCAAGGCAAGCTGGAGTTGCCGATCAGCGGCATGACCTGCGCCAACTGCTCGTCCACCATTGAGCGGAATCTGAAGAAGATGCCGGGCGTCGTGAACGCTAACGTGAACCTGGCCACCGAACGCGCGAGCGTGGAGTTCATTCCCACGCTGGTAAACTACGGCGACATCAAAGCCAAAATCGTGGACCTGGGCTACGGCGTCATCGAGGGATCGGCCGCCGGGCAGGGCGCGGGGAGCCGCGACGTCGAGGCTGAGGCGCGCGACCGCGAGGTGCAGCAGCAGAAACGGATGCTGATCATCGGCGTGGCGCTGACCCTACCGATCTTCATCATCGGCATGGCGAACATGCTTGGCATCCTGCCGCACGCCGCGTGGTCGAACTGGGTGATGTTCCTGCTCGCGACGCCGGTCCAGTTCTACGTCGGCTCGCAGTATTACATCGGCGGCTACAAGGCGCTCAAGAACGGCAGCGCCAACATGGACGTGCTCATCGCGCTCGGATCGTCGGCCGCGTACTTTTACAGTGTGGCCGTGCTGTTCTTCCCCATGCTCTTCCCGCACGACGCGGTGGTCTACTTCGAGACGTCCGCGCTGATCATCACGCTCATTAAGGTCGGCAAGTACCTCGAAGCAGTGGCGAAGGGGCGGACGAGCGCGGCGATCAAGGCGTTGATGGGCCTGCAGCCCAAAACCGCGCGCGTGGTGCGCGCGGGGGTCGAACAGGACGTGCCGGTCGAAGATGTGCGGCCGGGCGAGGGCAGCGAAGTCATCGGCGCCACGATGAACAAGTCGGGCATGCTGACCATCCAGGCGACCAAGGTCGGCGCGGAGAGCGCGCTGGCGCAGATCATCCGTCTCGTGGAAGAGGCGCAGGGGTCGAAAGCGCCGATCCAGGCGCTGGCCGACCGGGTTTCGGGCGTGTTCGTGCCCATCGTCATCGGCATCGCCCTGCTGACGTTCCTATACTGGTTCTTCCTCGCGGACGCCGGGTTCACGATGGCGATGGTCAACATGGTGGCGGTGCTGGTCATCGCGTGGCGCGCAGAGCGGCATCCTTTTCCGCAGCTCGGAAGCGCTGGAACGAGCCGAGAAGCTGCAAGTCGTCGTGCTGGACAAGACGGGCACGATCACGCAGGGCAAGCCCGCCGTGACGGACATCCTGGCCGCTGGCCCCGACTCAACCGAGCAGAGCATCCGCTCGGCGAAGCGATTGTCAACGCGGCGAACGAACGCGGGCTCAAGTTGAGCCAGCCCGAGAGTTTTGACGCAATTGCAGGCCATGGCATCCGCGCAACGGTCGACGGACGTCTGCTGGTCGTTGGCACGGCCCGGCTGATGGCGAACGAGGGCATTGCGCTCGGCAGCGCCGGGGCCGATGTGGAGCGGCTGCAGGGCGAAGGCAAGACGGCAGTCCTGGCCGCGATCGACGGCGAGGTTGCGGGCGTCATCGGCATCGCGGACACGGTCAAAGCAGGCGCGGCGGACGCCATCGCGGGGCTGAAGCAGCGCGGGCTGCAGATCGTCATGCTCACCGGCGACAACAAGCGCACTGCGGCGACGATCGCCGCGCAAGTGGGCATCGACCAGGTGCGCGCCGAGGTGCTTCCGGGCGACAAGGCGAGCGAGGTCAAGGCCATCCAGGAGAGCGAGAAGACGGTAGTGAACGACGCGCCCGCCCTGGCGCAGGCCGACGTCGGCATCGCAATCGGCACGGGGACGGACGTCGCAATGGAGACCGCCGGCGTCACGCTAATGAGCGGTGACCTGCGCGGCGTCAACAAGGCGATCAGCTTGAGCAAGGCAGTCATGCGGACGATCAAGCAGAACCTCTTCTGGGCATTCTTCTACAACGTCCTGCTGATCCCCGTCGCGGTCGTCGGCCTGCTGCATAACGCGCCGTGGCTGGCTGCGGCGGCGATGGCTTTCTCGTCGATCTTCGTCGTCACCAACTCGCTGAGACTGCGCGGGTACAAGTTGGGATGAGGGTTCTACACAAAGACGCCGCGGCGCCAGGGAGACTCGCGCGCGTTCTTCGTGCCGCTGTGTCGCTGTGTTAGCGGTCGTCTGTAACAAAAAACACTTGTGACCTTTGTCATTGACTGTTTTTGGGACCGATGTTATACTGCCCCTCGTCAGCCACAAAGGCACCAATCACACCGGAGGAATGATGGCGGAGAACTCGACCATCTTGAAGGGCGCTGTTTCCACCAGCAAAGCCAACAGCAAGATCAAGTATATCGTCGGCGGCGTCGTGATCGTCGGTTTGATTGCCTATTTGATCATCTCGTCCATTTCGAGCGCCGGCGCGTACTACCGCGAGGTCGGCGAAGTGCTGGCGCAGCGGGACGCACTCGCGGGGAAGAACTTGCGGGTGAGCGGAAACATTGTTACCGAGAGCGTGAAGTACGATTCTGCGACGTTGGATCTGAACTTCATGATTTCCGATCCGGCGGACGCGACGAAGACGCTGCCGGTCTACTTCCACGGCGTGCAGCCGGACCAGATCACCCGCGAAGGCGCGAGCGCAATCGTCGAAGGCTCGCTTGGGCCGAACGGCGTGGTCGAGGCGAACAACCTGCTGCTCAAGTGCCCGTCACGCTACGAAGAATCGGGCATGGAAGAAATCAAGGTCGAGGCGATCCAATAGCCCGAAGCGCCCGGCCGATGCGTGGCAGTTCGGACGGTCGCCCACCCTGCTCCAGTAGGAGTCCGGTGGGTGGCCGTTTTTGCATCAGTATGGTATATTTTCTGCCCGAATCTTGGGCCTGACGGGCCATCTCGGCCATCCCGAGGGAAGCGCCGCCAGGTCTTAATGCCCGACCCAGAAAGAACCCGTCGTTCCATGAGACTGACTCGAACCATCGTCATTGCGCTCGCGCTCGTCGCGCTGCTTGTTCTCCCAGTTTCACCGGCGCTTGCTCAGGACAATCCGACGCCTGCGCCGCCTGCGGCCACTGAAATCCTTCCTCCCACCCCGCTCAACGGGCAGGGCAGCTTTGCGCAGAACTGCGCGCCTTGCCACGGCGCAACGGGCCAAGGTGACGGGCCGAGCGCCTCTGGTTTGAGCGTGCCGCCCACTGCGTTGGGCGACCGCGCAACGATGGCGAATCGCTCGCCGCAGGACTGGTTCAGCATCACCAAGAACGGCAACATGGCGCGCATGATGCCGCCGTGGGGCGGCCGGTTGAGCGATCAGGAGATTTGGGACACGGTCGCCTATGCATGGAGCCTCGGCGCCACACAGGACGAGGTCGACCAGGGCCGGGCCGTGTACGAGGTCAACTGCGCGTCGTGCCACGGCGCGGACGGCAAGCCGGCCCAACCCGGCGTCCCGGATCTCACCGACTTCGCGGCGACGAGCGCGGCGAGCAACGCCGCATGGGACCAGGTCGTCAGCCAAGGCAAGGGCGCTATGCCGGGATTCGGCGGCAAGCTCAGCGAGGCGGAGCAGCGCGCGGCGGTGACGTATGCGCGCACGCTCTCGCTCGCCGGGCCGCTCTTCCGCGCGCCACTGACAGGGGGCACGGGCGTCATCAGCGGGACCATCAGCAACGCGACGACCGGGCAGCCGGCCCCCAACCTCAGCGTGGAGCTTGGCATTTTTGACCAGGCCAGCCAGCTCGAAACGCGGACGACCACGACGGACGCTCAGGGACGCTACGAGTTCGCCGCCCTGCCGACCGATAGCACCCTCGCCTTCGCGGTGCGGACCACCTACCCGGAGAATGTGCCGTACAGCTCCGACTTCGTCAGCTTTGAGGAAGGCGAGACCACGATTAACCTCCCCGTGCTGGTGTACGAGACGACCGACGACCCCTCGGGCGTCCGCGCGGAACGGGTGCATTACATCATGGAGTTCGACGCGGGCCGCGCGCTCGTCGCCGAGTTGGTCCTGTTGAGCCTCGACGGCGACCGTGCGTTCGTCGGCGATGGGAACCACGTGCTGCGTTTCCCGCTGCCCCCCGGCGTCCAGAGCCTCAACGTGAACGACGAGGAAATGGGCGGCCGCTTCGTCCAAACCGAAACCGGGTTCGTGGACCGGTTGCCGCTCACGCCTGGCCAGAACACGCGCCAGATCGTGCTCCGCTACGCGCTGCCGTTTGACGGAACGAACCTGGACTTCGAGCGTTCGCTCCCTTACCCGGCCTCGAACGTCAACGCGCTGATTTCGGACCTCGGGCGCAGAACCTTGAAGCGAACCAACCCGTGCGCATCAGCCTGAGCGGCCTGCCCGAGGCGGGGAGCATGCCGGCCGGTGGGACAGGTGTTGCGATGAGCGGTGCCACCGGCGCGACCGGCAGCGGCGCGGCGGGCGGGCTTAACCGCTGGGTCCTGATCGGCCTCATCGCCGGCGTCGCCGCGCTGGCCGCGTTCCTCGTGGCGCTGCCGAACTCGTAGACGCGCTCGCGCAGCTTGACCTGGCCTACGAGGCCGGCGAGATCGGTGAGTCCGCGTATCGCGATCACCGCCTGCGGCTCAAGGCGCAGCTGCGCGATTTGATGCGCAAAGAGGCGCAGGCTTGAGCGAAACAGACACCCCCATGATCGAGGTGAAAAACCTCGTCAAAGCGTTCGGTTCCAAATACGCGCTGCGCGGGGTGAGCCTGCGAGTGATGCCGGGCGAGTCGCTCGTCATCTTCGGGCCAAATGGCGCGGGCAAGACGACGCTTGTTCGCATATTATCGAGCTTGAGCCGGCCGAGCAACGGCACAGTTCGCATCGGCGGGCTCGACCTGCTCAAGCATGCGGATGGCATCCGCCGCTACCTCGGCGTGGTTTCGCATGCGCCACTGCTCTACGACAGCCTGACCGCGGAAGAAAACCTGCGCTTCTTCGCGGGCTTGTACGGCATGGACAAGCCGGACGAGCGGATCAAGGCGATGCTCCAGCGCGTGGGGCTGTGGGGGCGGCGCGGCGATCTCGTGCGGACGTTCTCGCGCGGCATGGTGCAGCGCATGGCAATCGCGCGGGCGCTGCTGCACGATCCCGAGGTGCTGCTGCTCGACGAGCCAGACACCGGGCTGGACCCCCAGGCCGCGGAAATGCTGCACGGGCTGTTGTCCGAGCTAAGCCGGCGCCCCGGCGCGGTCGCCTCCGGCAGCGCCGCGGGAATTGAACGGCCCCGCACCATCGTCACGGTGACGCACAGCATCGAGCGCGGCCTCGCGATTGCCGACAAGGTCGTCATTCTTGCGAACGGCCGGGTGGCGTTCGAGTCGCCTGTCGACGGCATGACCGCGGCGGAGTTCCGGCCCATCTACGACGAGAAGTGCTCACCGTCAGCTCCGCCGACAACGGCGGGCGTAAACGGAGGCGGCCGATGAGGTTCTGGAAGGCCGTCACCGCGATCATCTGGAAGGACATCCGCGCAGAGCTGCGCACGAAGGACATCTTCAGCAGCATGTTTGTGTTTGCGCTGCTGTCGGTGATCGTGTTCAACTTCGCGTTCGAGTTGCGCGTGCCCGACATGAAGATGGTCGCGCCCGGCATCGTCTGGGTCGCTATCACGTTCGCCGGGACGTTGGGGCTTAACCGAGCGTTCGTTATCGAGCAGGACAAGGGCAGCCTGGCCGGGTTGCTGTTGGCGCCAGTTGACCGCGCGGCGATCTACTTCGGCAAGATGCTCGGCAACCTGCTGTTCATCGTGGTCGTGACGGTGATCCTGCTGCCGCTCGTCATGATCTTCTTCAACCTGAGCCTGCTCTCGTGGCAGCACATCCTGGTGCTGCTGCTGGGCATCTACGGGTTTGCGGCGGTCGGCACGGTCTTTTCGGCGATGGCCGTCAACACGCGGGCGCGCGAGGTGATGCTGCCTATCCTGCTGTTCCCCGTGCTGCTGCCCGTGCTGGTCGCGGGCGTCAAGATGACCGGCAGCCTGCTCGACGGGGAGCCGCTGAGCGACGTGGCGAACTGGCTGCAACTGGTCGCGATTTATGATGTCGGGTTCACCGTCGTCGCGTACCTGACGTTCGGGTTCGTTGTGGAAGAATAAGACAACCGCGAAGGATCAAAGGGACGAAGGTTTACGAAGATTCTTGCCGCTCTTGGTGGCTCTTCGTGTTCTTTGATTCTTTGTGTGAGGGGAGGATTCAGTATGGAGCGTTCTTCTAGGACACTCATGATCTTTACCGCCCTTGCCGCCGCGCTAGTGCTCTTCGCGGCATACATGGCGTTGCGCGGCGCGCCTGATGCGGTCGGGCTGACCGAAGACAACACCTTCGCTCAGCGCATCATCTACTTCCACGTGCCGAGCGCGTGGCTTAGCATGCTGGCGTTCGGCGTGACGATGGTGGCGAGTATCGGCTACCTGGTGACGTCGAAGCGCGCGTGGGACAGCCTCGCCGTGTCGTCCGCCGAGCTGGGCCTGGTGTTCACCCTCGCTGCGACGGCGAGCGGCGCGATCTGGGCCAAGCCGGCGTGGAACGTCTGGTGGACATGGGACCCGCGGTTGACCACGTACACGATCATGTTCCTGCTGTTCGTGGCGTATTTCATGCTGCGGAGCGCGATGGAAGACCCGGCCCGCCGGGCGCGTTTCTCGTCGGTATACGCCATCTTTGCGTTCCTGAGCGTGCCCATCACGTTCATGTCGATCCGCTGGTGGCGCACGATCCACCCGGTGCTGATCGACCCGAACGAAGGGTTCGGGCTGGGACCGGGGATGATGAACGCGTTCTTCATCAGCCTCTTCTCGTTCACCGTGCTGTACGCGGTGCTGCTCGCGCACCGCTACCGGCTGGAGCGGACGAAGGAGCAGGTCGAGGAGCTGAAGGAACAGTTGGGATACTAAGGAGAGCAACAAATGGCATTCATGGTAGCGGCTTATCTGGTGATCTGGCTGGCAGTGTTTGTTTTTCTCATTAGCATGGTGCGACGGCAGAGCAACCTGCAGCGGGAGATTTCCGCTCTGCGCGAAGTGAGCCAGGAGCGCGAGAGCGCGAAGTAAAGAGCCACCACAAAGGAACAAAGACGCGAAGTTTCACCAGGCTGTGATATGATTCTTCGTGGAGCTTCTGTTCTTTGATTCTTGGTGGTGACGGGAGCATGGCATGACTGCTGCTAATCGCTGGCAGACGTTTTCGCACGCGCTGGCGTTCGTGATGGGGTTCAGCCTGGTATTCATCATCCTGGGCGCCTCGGTCGCGTTCTTCGGCTACGCGCTTAATATATTCCTGCCGACCTTCGTTAAGTTCGGCGGCGCGATGTTGATCATCTTCGGCCTGTACGTGCTCGGCTTGTTCTCGTGGATCGCGGACCGGGTGCGGGCGGCCGGCGGGGACAAGAACCCGGTGGGCCGCGTCTACATCAACGCGGTCGACGGGCTCGGCCGCGTCATGTACACCGAGGGCCGCGTCCAAAAGAAGGTCGACCGCCGCTGGGGCTACCTCTCCTCGTTCCTGATGGGCGTGTTCTTCTCCGCCGGCTGGATTCCGTGCGTCGGACCGGTGCTGGCCGCGATCTACCTGCTGGCCTCCGACACTGCGACAGTTGCGCAGGGCGCGCTGCTGCTCCTTGCCTATTCGCTCGGGCTCGGCATCCCGTTCCTGGTGACGGGCGCGGCCATCAACGAAATCGCGCCGGGGCTCCGCCGGCTGAACCGGCACCTTGGCATTGTCTCGAAGATCACCGGCTTCTTCCTGGTCTTCGTCGGCGTCATGCTGTTCACCGACCAGCTGAACCGCATCGCGATCATCTTCACGTCGCGCTTTGGCACCGGGCTCGCCAGCGTCGAGTTAGGCACCGCGGGCCTCTCCGCGGCGGTGACCATACCAATCGCATTCCTTGCGGGCCTGCTGTCATTCCTGTCGCCGTGCGTGCTGCCGCTCATCCCGGCGTACATCGGCTACCTGAGCGGCACGACCGTCGCCGACCGTGGCGCATCGACTGCCGCGCCTGCGCCCGCCAACTCCGCAAGCGCGGCCCCGCCCGGCGCTAAAACGACGGGCACCGGCGCGTGAGCGTGGACCAGCACCCGACGGAGAGCGACGCCTCGCGCCGTCTGACCGACGCAATTAATCGGCTGGCCGCGAGCATCGCGCGCCACTGGCTGGCGATCTTCAATACCGTTGTGTTCATCTTTTTCGCCCTGCCCTTCCTCGCGCCCGTGCTGATGAATGCGGGCGCGACCGGGCCTGCGAACGTGATCTACCGGCTATACGGGCCTGCCTGTCACCAGTTGCCAGACCGCTCGGTCTTTCTCTACGGCGACGAGCATTTCCACTCGCTGGAGGAGCTTGAGGCTAACGGCTACATCCCGCCGGGACTCAACGCGCTGCAGCGGCAGGCGCTGCGGTGGCAGGGCAGCGTCGAGGCGGGCTGGAAGATTGCCCTGTGCCAGCGCGATCTAGCGATCTACGGGGCGATCTTCGTATCCGGGCTGGTCTTCGGCCTGCTCCGGCCCGCCTTGCGCAAGCGGATTGGTCCGGATGGGAAGTGGCCCAAGATGCCGGTGTGGGTGTTCGCCCTGTTCCTCCTGCCGATCGCGATCGACGGCTTCTCGCAGTTGTTCGGGCTGCGCACATCCACGCCGGCCCTACGTTTCCTGACCGGCGCGCTCATGGGCGCGGCGACCGTGTGGTTTGCGTACCCCTACGTGGAAGAGGCGATGCAGGACGTGGTCAAGAACGCGCCGCCGCCCGCCGGCTAACCACGAAGGATCAAAGAAACGAAGGTGCGCAAAGAGTTTTAGGCTTCTTAGTGTTGCTTTGAGCCCTTGGTTCTTCGTGGTGAGAGTCAAAATTGGACAAAGCGCGACTGTTAGGATATACTCACCGCTTGTGACTGGCGCAGTTGACGCCAGTCATCTTCGTGTCTTGTCAACGACGGCCTGAGCCGTAAGATATCTCATTTCGCAAGTTCTGTTTGGAGGCTTTCGGTGCCAAATCTCAAGAAGAATCCCTCTGCGTTGAAGGCTGTGCGCCGCGACGCTCGCAAGGCCGTCTACCGTGGCGCCGTACGCAGCAGCACGCGCACCCAGGTCAAAAGGGCGCGCGGCCTCATCGCCAGCCCGAAGATGGAAGGTGTGGACGATGCGGTGCAGAACGCGCTGCGCGCGCTGGACAAGGCCGCGGAGAAGGGCGTCATTCACAAGAACGCCGCCGCTCGCCGCAAGTCCCGGCTGATGAAGGCGCTCAACAAGGCGAAGGCCGCAAAGGCCGCGCAGCCTGCAATGGCGACCGCCCCCGCGAAGCGCTAATTCTTCGCACGGGCCCCGCCAAAAGAGAAACCCGGTCTCGCGTCATTTGCGGCGCGAAAGAACCGGGTTTCTTTTGTTTCCTGCCTCGTTCAGGCCAGCCCGCACGGGGCCTGCTTACCCTTCCGCAAGCGCAGGCGCGACATCCTCACTGGTCGCCGCAGGCGCGCCTGACGACACCAGCTTATAGCCGATCTTCCGAACTGTGAGCAGGAACGAGGGCTTCATGGGGTCGGCCTCGATCTTCTCGCGCAGCCACCGGATATGCACATCCAGCGTGCGCGTATCCCCCAGATAATGCGTATCCCAGATCTCTTTCATCAGATCTTCGCGCGAGATCACCTGGTTCGACCGCTGCATAAAAATGGCGAGCAGTTGGCACTGCTTTGGAGTCAGGTGACCGGCGCCCTGCGGGCTGCGCACCACGCGCGAGATGGTGTCCAGCTCGATCGGGCCGACCTTGATGACGTGCGGCGCAAGCGATTCGAGCACGCGCGTGAGCGTTTCGCGGAGCTTCTTGCCCGTAAACGGTCGCACGAGCCGTTCTTCGCACTCGATGAGCTTTCCTTCCCCGCGGTCGGCGAGGAGCACGCGGCGGGCCTGCGGAACCTTGTGGCGCAGAGCGATGCTGAGGCGTTGTCCTGAGAAGTGGCTGTTGCTCGGGTTGATTACCACGACATTGGGTTGCAGTTCCCGCGCGAGCTGGAGGCCCAGGGTTTGGGTGCGCGCAAAAGCGACTCCAATCCCCTCCTGCTCGATACTCTGCCACACCTTCTCGTAGCTGGAGTCCTCACGCCCGATGTAGAGGATCTGAGCAGGTTTGGCGCCCGAGTTCCGGCTCATACTGCACCCCCTCTCCCGCCCGAAACAGCGCGCGCGATTATAGCGTATGTCGCTGCGCAAGGCAACAGGTTGACCTTTGGCTAGCCGCATGCTAGAATGGCCGTGATGCCTTCGCAACGCGCGCCGGGCGCCGATGCCGCCCGAATAATCGTTGTCATCCCCACGTATAATGAAGCCGAAAACTTGCCTGGGATCACCGCAGAACTGACTGCGCTCTGCGTGCCCGGGTTAACCGTGCTTGTGGTGGACGATAACTCTCCTGATGGCACCGGCCAGATTGCCGACAGCCTCTCCGACCGCTTGCCCGGAATCGTCGAGGTGATGCATCGCCAGGAGAAGGACGGCCTCGGGCGCGCATACGTTGCGGGCTTTGAGCGCGCGCTGGCCGATGGCGCGGAAATCGTCATCCAGATGGACGCGGATTTCTCGCATCCGCCAGACGTCATTCCGCGCATGCTCGACCTGATGCGCGAGTATGACGTCGTCGTGGGCTCGCGATACGTGCCGGGCGGTCAGCTCGACGAACGCTGGAGCTGGTGGCGCCGGTTCCTGAGCTGGTGGGCCAATGAGGTGTGGTCACGGCGGATTCTCGGGCTGCGCACGCGCGACATCACCGCAGGCTTCAAGTGCTGGCGTCGCGCGGCGCTCCTCGGCATCGGGCTCGACCGCGTCTGCTCCGATGGGTACGCGTTCCAGGTCGAGATGGCCTATCTGACCGAGCGGCTGGGACTCCGCGTGACCGAAATCCCGATATACTTCGAAGACCGCCGCATCGGCAAATCGAAGATGAGCGTGCCCGTGAAGATACAGGGCGCGGTGGACGTCCTGCGCATCCGCTTCCGGCATCGCAAGACCGCAGCGCGGCCCGCCGGGCGCCCGGCCCTGTCGTAGCTCACCGCCAACTGAGGAACCTTTGAAGTCTTCCCGTCGAGCCGATGCGCTCGTTATCCTCGTTCTGTTCCTGCTCCCTCTGCTCTGGTTCGCGCCGCAGGCGCTGGGCAACAAGACCCTCCTCCCCGCGGATAATCTCTACCAATACCCGCCCTGGTCGGCTTACGCGCAGCAGATGGGGCTGCCCATGGTCGACGGTCACGTCGTGCCGTACAATCACCTCATCAGTGACCTCGTGCTGGAGAACATCCAGTGGAAGTCTGTGATCGTCGACGCATTGCGCTCGGGGAACCCCGGCGACGCGCTGTGGAACCCGCGCGTGTTCGGAGGCGTGCCATTCTTCGCCGCGGGCCAGCACTCCGCTGCCTACCCGCTCAGCGTGCTGTTCTACGTCCTGCCCCTGGCGCGCGCCTACGGCGTGTTCACCTGGCTGCAAGTCGGGCTGGCCGCGGTCGCGATGTACCTGTTGATGCGGACGCTCCGCGCGCGTCCCATTCCGGCCGCGCTTTCCGGCATCGCCTACGCCTTCTCCGGCTTCTACATCGTCAGCGTCAACTTCACGATGGTCATTGCGGCCGCGGCATGGCTGCCCCTCCTGCTCGCCTGCGTGGAGATGATCGCGCGCGGCTACCTCAAGGGGACCGGCGGGCGCTCGCACGCCGCGCCGTGGGTCGCGCTCGGCGCCGTCTTCCTCGCCATCCAGATCTTCGCCGGCCACGTCGAGATCACGTATTACACCCTGATGGTGGCGGCATTCTATGCCGCATGGCGGCTCGCCGCGGTGCTCCTGCGCCTGCGCTCGTGGAAACGGGTGGCCGGCGCCGCGGGCTGGATGCTCGCGATGATCGTCCTGGGCATTACGCTCGGGGGCGCGCAAATCCTGCCGCTGTATGAATTGGTCACGCAGAGCTTCCGCGAAGGCTCCGCCAGCCTCCAGCAGGTGCGGGACTGGGCGTGGCCCTCGCGCCAGATCATCACGTTCCTCCTGCCCGACTTCTACGGCAACCCGACCCACCACGCCTACTTCGACATCTGGCAGCGCGTGTGGACGCCGGTGACCAAGAACGCGTTGGGCGAGACGCTCACGCGGATCGACTGGGGCGTGAAAAACTACGTCGAGGGTGGCAACTACCTCGGCATCATCACGCTGCTGCTGGCGATCATCGGCGCGGTGGCGGGCATACGGGGATGGGCCGCGCAAAGGCCGCATCCTGCGGCTACGCCCGGCGGAACTGACCGCCCGGCGCCGCTCAGGATGCTTTCAACAACCGATAGAAGACAGCATAGCTGGCTTTTCGCCACGCTCGCGGTGCTCTCCCTGCTCTTCGCGTTCGGGACGCCGCTGTATGCGATCCTGTACTACGGGCTGCCCGGATACAGCCAGTTGCACTCCGCGTTCCGGTGGGTCTTCCCCTACACGCTGGCAATGGCCGCGCTCGCCGGCTTCGGGCTCGACTGGCTCCTCTCGCGGCCCGATAAAGGCCGCTGGCTGCCGCGCGCGCTCGGCTGGATAGCAGTGATCGCCGGCGCGGGCAGCCTGCTGCTAGTCGGCGTCAGCATGGCGCTTCCCGCGCCGTTCATCGCGCTCGGCGAGCGGCTGCTCAACTGGGGCTTCTGGGCCGACCTCGCAAAGTCGCAGGGGTTTGCGGACGGCGCGATGTTCT
>JALOOB010000148.1 GCA_025454635.1 Anaerolineae bacterium | reverse complement strand
CGCGCGCCAGATTTCGTTCGGATCTTGCATCTGAGTCATTGGCGGAAGTATCGCGCGCCTCCGAACAAACGGCAGTAAGCGGGGCAACGAAACGCAACGGACGCTTCACCCGAAGGACATGAGCGCCGAAAATCCGCGAAGACGAGGTTTCTTTGTGAACCTTTGGTTCTTCGGTCCTTAGTGGTGAACGCCCTACGCTCGGCGCTGCGCCAACGCGACCCCGCCCAGCACCAGCCCCGCGCCGATCACCAGCAGCAGCGTCACCGGCTCGCCGAGCAGCGTCACGGAGAGCGTCGCGGCGATCAGTGGGATCAGGAACAGCGTCAGCGCGGCGCGCGACGCCGGCAACTCGCGCAGGAGGCTCAGCCACAGCAGATTGCCGAGCGCGCCCGAGCCGAAGCCGAGCAGCGCGACGAGCGCCCACCCGCGCAGCGGCATCGCCAGGTTCAGCCCTTCGATCAGCGCAACGGGCAGCAGGAATAGCGCGCCCGCCGCGGCCACGACCGTCATAACGACCACGGGCGGGTGCCGCTCGCTCAACCCCTTGCCGCCGATGCTGTACACCGCGCCGGTGAACGCGGCAACGACCATCATCGCGTCGCCAAGCAGGCCCGGCCCGCCGATCTGCAGGTGCCCGGCGCCCTGGCTCACCAGAGCCGACCCGACAAACGCGGCGACCAGCGCGGCCCATTCCACCGGCTTAAGTCGCTCGCGCAGCAGCGTCGCGCCGATCAGCACCATGAATACGGAAGTCAGGTTCGCCAGCACCCCCGCGTTCGTCGCCGTGGTGTAGCGCAGAGCGAGGTTCTGCAGGAAATAGAAGAGGGAAATGCCGACGAACGCGACCCAGGCCACCGTCCGCCAGCGCAGTCGCAGCATCCTCCCGGCCTCCGTCAGGCTCTGCTCCGGGTTGCGGCGGCCCACCATTGCAAGGCACAAGCCGAGGACCGCGGCGGAGATCGCCCAGCGGAGAAACGCGACCGCGGTCGGGCCGGTGTAATCCAGCGCCGCCTTCGTGATCGGGAAGCTCGCGCCCCACAGCGTCACCGCGCCAAGCGCGATCGCATACAACTTGAGGCGGCTGGGTCGCCCCGCGACCCCGACCTGCTCGGCCTCACGCGCGAAGGGTTTCGCGGCGCTCGCCACGTCGTCTGTGGCGCTCGCCACGTCGTCTGTGGCGCTCGCCACGTCGTCTGTGGCGCTCATGCCTCCACCGCGTTGGCCGCGACAAGCTCCTTGCCGTCCAGCTTGAGCGAGAGGGTGGTCGAGGTGTGGTCGGGTCCCATCGACACGCCGTAGATCGTGTCTGCGGCCTCGATGGTGCCCCGGTTGTGCGTGATGAGGATGAACTGCGTCTCGCGTCCCAGCGTCTTGATCGCGTCGCGGAAGCGGCCGACGTTCGCCTCGTCCAGCGCCGCGTCGACTTCGTCGAGCACGCAGAACGGGGTCGGACGCGTCTTGAGGATGCTGAAGATCAGCGCGGCCGCGGTCAGCGCGCGCTCGCCGCCCGAGAGCAGGGCGAGACCCTGTTCGCGCTTCCCCGGCGGCCGCGCTACGATCTCGATGCCTGTGTTGGTTGGGCTGTCCGGGTCGGTCATCATCAGCTTGGCCGAGCCCCCGCCAAACAGGTTGGCGAACTCGTCCTTGAACCGGGCCGCGATCCCCTTGAACGTGGCGACGAACTCGCGCTCCATCACCCGGTCCAGTTCCGTGATCACTTCTTGCAGGGAGGCGACCGCCTGCTCCAGGTCCGTCGACTGCGTCTGCAGGAAGTTGTAGCGCGCCTCGACCTCCTGGTACTCCGCCAGCGCGTCGATGTTGACCGGGCCGAGCCGCGCGATCTGCGCGCGCAGGTTGCGCACGTCCGCGTCCAGCCCCTCAGGCAGCTCCACGACGACCGGCAGCCGCGTGACCATGCCATTGAGCGGGAGCGGCGGCTGCGTGTCGAGCAATTCCTCCGACAAGACGGCCTGCGACTCGCCCTCGTCGTCCACATACTGCGTCAGCTCGACCAGGCCCATGTCCTTTTCGATTTCGCCGCGCAGGTGCGCGAGCTCATCCTGCGCGCGCTGCGCCGCGAGGTCGGCCTGGTTCTGCCGCGCCTGCGCCAGCCGCTGCTGGTCGCGCAGGCTGCGCTCCTGCTGCTCCGACTGCCGCGCGTCGCGCTCCAGTTGGGCCAGCCGCGCCTCCGCCGGCTCGATCTTCGCGGCCAGCACCGCGATCTCCGCCGCGAGCCGGTTCGCCTCAACCGTCTGCGCTTCGACGGCCAGCTTGGCCTCGGCCTGCTGGTTGGCGAGGGTGGCCTGCCGAGCGGTCTTTGACTGAAGCTCCTGCTCGCGCGCGCTTTGTCCGTTCGCCAGTTCGCGCGCCCGGCCTTCCAGCCCGCGCAGCGCGCCCGCGCTCACGGCAGCCTCGGCCTTGATGCGGGCCACCTCCGCGACGTAGTCCTCCGCGGAAAGCTCGTTCAGCCTGCGCCGCGCCTCTTCGACCGCGGCCTCGCGTTGGCCGCTTTGCGCTTCGAGATTGGCGATGGACTGACGTAGCTCCGCTTCGCGGCGGTCGAGGTCCGCGGCCTCGCGCTCCAGCGCCTTGCGCCGCTCCGCGTGCCATGCCACGGTCTGCTTTGCGCGCTCCGCGGCCAACTGCGTCTTGCTGATCTCGCCGTTCAGCCGCGCCTGGCCCTGGCTCAACTCCTCGCGTCGCGCGCGCAGCCCGTCAAGGGCGGCCCTCGCCGCCGCCTGCGCATGCCGCAGCTCGCGCAGCTCGCGCTCATGCCCTTGGGCGACAGCCGCGGCCTTGGCGATCTGCTCGGGCAACTCGCGCAACTGCCGCGCCCGCGCGAGCAAGCCCCCGCCCTCGCGCTGCTTGCTCTCCGCGCCTCCGGTCACGCTGCCCGATGGCCGCACGATCTCGCCGTCCAGCGTGACCAATGTCGGCCCACCCCCGCGCCCGAGCAGCCGGCGCGCGGTCGGCAGGTCCTCCACGACGAGCGTGTGGTTCAGGGCCAGTTCCACCGCCGGGCGAACTTGCGCGTCGAACGTGACGAGGTCGGCCGCAAGCCCGATCACTCCCGGTGATTTGGGAGCATCGGCCGGCCGCCCTGGCCGGAGTGAGTCGAGCGGCAGGAAGGTCGCGCGGCCGGCCTGGTTCCGCTTGAGGAAATCGACCGCTGCCTCCGCGTCCTGCCAACTCCGCACGACCACGTCCTGCGCGCGCCCACCGAGCGCGGCTTCGAGCGCGCGCTCGTACTCGGGCGGGACGGTAATCAACTCGCCGAGCGTGCCGAGGATGCCGGAGAGCCCGCCCTTTGCGCGAGAAGCATCCTGAGCGGAAGCCGCGCGGGGCGAAGATGAGGCATCCTGAGCGGAGGCCGTCCCGGAGGGACGAGACGCAGTCGAAGGATGCGCCCCCCGCGCCGCCGCAATGACCGACCGCGCGCCGCCGCTCAACCCCGCGCCCTCGTCGCGCAGCCGCTCGAGCATGTCCTGCTGGTCCTGCAGCCGCCCCACCGCTCGCTGCGCCCCGTTGAGCTGCTCCTGCGCCCTGCGCTCCGCCTCCTGCGCCTCGGCCAGCTTTGCCGCGTGGGCCGTCCGCTCGCGGTCCACAGCGGCATACGCCGCGGCCAGTTCGTCCGCCTTTGCGCTCAACGAGTCAAGCTGCTTCTGCTGCTCGGCCAGTTCGGCCTCGGCCGCCTTCCCTGCGCTCACCTGCTCCGCGTCGCTGCCGCTGAGCTCGGCGCGGCGCCCCGCGATCTGCCCCAACTGCGACCGGCGTTCTGCCAGTTGCGTCTTGAGGTTGAGCGCGAGGTCCTGCGCCTGCGCGAGCACGCGGGCCTGCGCCGCGCGCTCGCGCTCGCGGCTTTGCAAGTCGCGCTCCGCGTCCTGGACGCGCCGCGCCTCGGCCCCGTGGGCCGCCTGCGCCTCGGCCAGTTCGGCCTTCGCCGCGTCCAGGCGCTGCTTCCCATCCTCCAGCGCGGCCCGCAGATAGGCAATTTCGCGGCCGAGATCGTCGGCCTGCTCGCGCCACAGGCGAATCTGTTCCCCGCGCACGGCCAACTCGCGCTGGACCGTCTCGGCCTGCCGGTGCAGCGCGGACGACGCGCGATGCCACTCGCTCAACTCGTCGCGCAGACGACCGCGTTCCTCTCGGCGCTCGGCCACCCGGTCCAGCAGCGCGGTCAGCTCCGCAGTCGACTCCTCGGCCGCGGCCCCCGCATCCGTTGCGCGGTTGCGCGCGCCGGCCAGCGCCAGCAGCGCCTGCCGCCACCGGTAGCCGTACCATGTCTTGAGGTGCAGATCGAGGTCCGCGCGGAGTTGCTGGTATTCCTGAGCGCGGCGGGCCTGCCCCTTGAGGTAGCGCAGCCGCGGCGTCAGCTCGCTGATGATGTCGCGCGCGCGGGTCAGGTTGGTCGACGCGTCCGCCAGCTTCTGGCTCGCCTGTTCGCGCTTCGACTGGTGCACCGTGATGCCCGCGGCCTCCTCGAACAGCTTGCGCCGCTCTTCCGGCCGCTGCGAAAGCGCCTGGTCGACCAACCCCTGCCCGATGACGCTGTACGTGCGCTCGCTCAGACCCGACGAGCCGAGCAGTTCGGTGATGTCCCGGAGCCGGACGCGGTTGCCGTTAAGATAATACTCGTTCTCGCCCGAGCGGTACGCGCGCCGCGCGATCTCCACTTCGCCAAAATCGACCGGAAGCCAGTTCGAGGAGTTGTCGAGGATGAGCGAGACCTGCGCCATGCCCATGCGCGGGCGCTGCTCCGAGCCGGAGAAGATCATGTCCTCTGTGCGTTTCCCGCGCAGCGCGGAGAAGCTCTGTTCGCCCAGCACCCAGCGCAGCGCGTCGGCCACGTTGGACTTCCCGCTCCCGTTCGGCCCGACCACCGCGGTCACGCCCGCGTCGAAGATAAACTCCGTGCGGGACGCGAAGGTTTTGTAGCCTTGGAGCGTGAGCTGCTTGAGGTATCGCACCGAGCGTTTATACCTTGAAAACCCCTTCGGGGCAAAAAGAGGGCTTGCGATGGAACGGCTCACATAACACAAAGACACAATGACACAAGGGCTTCAAGCCATTTCCTTCTTTCGCGCCCCCGTATCTTTGTGTCTTTGTGTCTTGTGTCTTCGTGTTGAAGGTGCCTTACCGCCTGGGGTTGCGCCTCTCGAAGCAATCTCGACAATAAACCGGTCGCCCCTGGCGCGGTTCGAACGGCACTTCGGTGGTAGTGCCGCAATCCGCGCAGGTTGCCTTAAACATCTGCCGCGTTCCGGTGCTGCTGCTCCGGCTGCCCGAGCCGTAGCTGCCGCCCGACGAGTAACCGCCGGACCGCCCGCCATAGCCCGAATCGCCGTAGCTGCGGCCGCTGCCGTAATCCGATGAACTATAACCGCCGCTATCGCGGCCCGCCTTGCGCGCCTGCCGGCATTCGGCGCAGCGCTGCGGCTCGCTGAAACCGCGCTGCGCGTAGAATTCCTGCTCACCTGCCGTGAAGGTGAACTGCTTGCCGCAGTCGCGGCATGTCATGGTCTTGTCAGCGTACTGACTCACGGTGCGAACCCTCCGAGAGAAAGAAAGAAGCTAGTGCCAAGCTTTAGCCCGCTTTTCGGCCAAAGCCGACCGGCGAAGTCACCCAGCCTGTCTACCGTGAGTTCGCACGCGCCTGCCATGCGCTTGCCGACCCGGCGCTCGCAGTCCACCACCTGCGTATCCGTGACCCCGTGTATTACGCTGTTTGTGACTAACTAGCGCGCATTATACGCCTGTCTTCGCAGTCGTCAAGTCGCGAAAAGCGTGATTAAGGTTGCGTTAACACGGGTGACTTACGGCTTCGGGAGCGGATGCAACGAAGCGCGCAGGACACGGCGCGCAAGGTCGATGCGCAGCGAGCAGTCGCGCGGGCGGGCCATGCCGCTGTCCGACGAGAGGCCCGGGCGGATGCCGGCAGCCGGATTGAGGCCATAATAGGCGGCGATGCGCAGGCCGAGCTCGTAGCGGCTCAACCGTTCCGGCCCCGCAACGTGCAGTACGCCGGCGAAATCGCTTTGCGCCAGCTCGATCAGCGCCGCGGCCAGGTCCTCCGTGCGCACGGGGCAGCGATACTCGTCGGTGAAGAGGGTGACCGCCGCGGCCTCGCCGCGCAGCGCGGCCAGCACCGGCGCGGTGCGCGGGTCGGGCGGGTCGAAGCAGGTGACGAGGGATGTGCGCACGATGACCGCTCCCCTCGGCAGAGCAGGGCCATCCTGAGCGGAGTGAAATGGAGTCGAAGGACGCCCCTCATCTGCCCGGCTGAACACCTCTGCGACGATGCGCTCGGCCTCAGCCTTGGCCGCGCCGTAGAAGTTGACGGGTGCGGGCGGATCGTCCTCCGCGTACGGGCCGCGCTCGCCGTCAAAGACGAGGTCGGTGGAGAGGTGAACGAGCCGCACGCCGGTCTCCGCGCACGCCAGCGCGATCCCGCGCGTCCCCTCAACGATGACCGCCCGCGCCTCTTCCTCCGTGCGCCACGCGGCGGCGGTGTGCAGCACTACGTCCGGGCGGAGCGCGCGGATCAGCGCGGGAATCTCTTCGATGGCTGCGGGGGTGAGGGTGACGCCCTCAGGCGACGCTGCCGGCGCGTGCCGGTGGTACGTGCCTGTGACGGACGCGAAGGCGGCCGCTGCCGGCGGCGCCACGGCCCGCCCGACATAGCCGGAGACGCCGGTGATGAGCAGCTTGCGCGCGCTTCGTTCCACGGCGAGGCCGCCTGGCGTGCTATTCGCCCGGCGGAAGGAGCTGTTTGCTCATTACGAGCGCGTCGACATAGCGCCCGTCCGGATGCAGAAACGCGTCGGGCAGCGTGCCGACGATCTCAAAGCCGTGGTGTTTCCAGAGACGAACGGCTGTCTCGTTGGTTGCGACGACGAAGTTGAACTGCATCGCCCGGAAGCCGCGGGCAATGGCCTCCCGCTGCGAATGGGCGCACATGGCCGATGCCACGCCTTGCCCGCGCGCTTGCTCGCCGACGATGTAGCCGCAGTTGCAGACGTGCGCCCCGCCGCCCTCCTGGTTGCGCTTCAGATAATACGTGCCGAGGATCGCGCCCGCGCCGTCGACCGCAACGAAGGTGGCCAGAGGCATTTTCGACCACCACGCTTTGGCCTCGTCCTCCGTGATCGACCGCGACACGGCGTAGGTGTCGCCCTTGCGGAAAACAGGCTCCACGATCTGCCACACGGCGGGCCAGTCATCCGCCGTCATCTCGCGAATCTCGAACATGGCGCGCCTCTCGTCCGCGGCCCCCGGCGCGGGCCTTATCCCATGATCCCGTCGACGAACGCGCGCGGCTCGAACTCCGCGAAGTCGTCCGCCTTCTCGCCCGTCCCGACAAAGCGGACCGGCACGCCGAGTTCCTCTTTGATCGCAAACACGATCCCGCCCTTGGCAGTCCCGTCGAGCTTGGTCAGGATAATGCCGGTGATCTCCACCGCTTCCTTGAACGCCTTCGCCTGGCTGATCGCGTTTTGCCCGGTCGTCGCGTCGAGCACGAGCAGCGTCTCGTGCGGCGCCTCGTGCACCTGCCGCGCGCAGACGGCCCGCACCTTTTCCAGTTCCTTCATCAGGTTGAACTTCGTGTGCAGCCGGCCCGCGGTGTCAATAATGAGCAGGTCCGCGGAGCGCGTCTCCTGGCTCGCGCGGATCGCGTCAAAGACGACCGCGCCTGGGTCCGCGCCGGGACCTTGCGCGATGACGTCCACGCCCGTGCGCTCGCCCCAGATCTTCAGCTGGTCAATCGCGGCCGCGCGGAAGGTGTCGGCCGCGGCTAACACGACGCGCTTGCCGCGCGCCTTGTAATAGCGCGCGAGCTTGGCGATGCTGGTCGTCTTTCCCGAACCGTTCACGCCGACGATGAGCACCACGGTCAGCATGCGCGGCTCTTCCACCGTGATCGGCGCGGGGAACTCGATCAGCGCGACCAACTCGTCCTTGAGCGCGGCTTTCACATCGTCCACGCGCTTGATGCGATCGCGCTCCACGCGCGCGCGCAGCCGCTCCACCACGCCGACCGCCGCATTAATCCCGAGGTCCGCCTGGATCAGGATTTCCTCGAGCTCGTCCCACGTATCGTCCGTGATATCGCTCGCCTGGAAAAGGGTGCTGACGCGGCCAAAGAAGCTCTGCCGCGTCTTGGTCAGGCTCTGCTGAATCTTGGCCTCGTCCTCGGCCTTCTGTTCCGGGGTCTTGCGGAA
>JALOOB010000147.1 GCA_025454635.1 Anaerolineae bacterium | reverse complement strand
CCCCGAGGCCAATGCCACCGTGAACATGATCGACTTCGCCTTCGTGATCACCGGAACCCTCACCTCCGGCGAGCAGACGATTCGCGTGATGAACACGGGGAAGGCGCTGCACGAAATGCAGATGTTCCGGCTCAACGAAGGAGTCACCTTCGAGCAGTTCACCGAGATGCTGGACCAGGAGCCTCAGGAGGGACAGGAGCCGCCTTTCGCCTACGTTGGCGGGCCGGTCATGTCGCCCGGCGTCGACGGCTTTGTGACCATGGAACTTGAGCCAGGCACTCACGTACTTGTTTGCTTCATTCCCATCGAAGTCGAATAGCAAGCCGCCGCGAGCCTGATGCGGTGATTCATGCGCCTCCCGGGCCTCGCGCATTGCGTGAGGCTTCGGGAGGCTTTGGTCTGCCCCGCTTTTCCTGCCCCACCCGGCCGCGTCTATAATCTCCGCAGCAATCATCGAGGGGGACGCATGAATTCAGATCGCTCGCTGCGCAGCCTGATGGATTTCGCCGCCGCAACCGCTTACACCGCAGGGCGGATGACGCTCGGCTACTACGCCACAGGCGTGCGCCCCGACTACAAGTCAGACGACTCGCCCGTCACAGTCGCGGACAGGCTCTCCGAGGAGTTCATTCGCCGCGAGATCGAAGCGCGTTACCCCGCGCACGCCATCGTCGGCGAAGAATATGGCGTGAAGGAGACCGCGGGTGCGACGCACCGGTGGCTCATCGACCCTATCGACGGAACGCGCTCGTTTATCCGCGGGGTGCCGCTCTACGCCGTGCTGCTGGGGCTGGAGATCGACGGCGCGCCGGCGGTCGGCGCGGCGTACTATCCCGCCACCGACGAGTTGCTCGTCGCCGCGACCGGCGAGGGGTGCTACTGGAACGGCAAGCCTGCGCGCGTCTCCACCGTGTCTGACCTGTCGCGCGCCTATGTCTCTTGCTCCGACTTCGGCAATTTCGAGGTCTACGGAGGCTTCGACGCGTGGATGCGGCTGGTCCGTAAGTCCTACGCGCGCGTCGGGTGGACTGACGCGTTCGGCTACCTTCTCGTTGCGACAGGCCGCCTCGAGGTCATGCTCGACCCCATCGTCAACCCGTGGGACTGCGGTCCCTTCGTGCCCATTCTTCAGGAGGCGGGCGGTTACTTCGGCGACTGGAATGGCCACCCGACCAACTACGGCGGGCGGGCCCTCGCCACGAACGCCGCGCTTCGCGACCGCGTGCTCCGGCTGCTTGCAGGCGAGGAAGAATGACCGCGTTGCTGACGGGGCTGACTGTCGAGCCGGTGCAGGTCGGCGAAATCCCCGTCCTGCTCGCGCTGCCCGCGGGAGCAAAACGCGCGCCCGTCGTCTTTGTGGTTCCCGGCTACGGCGCGACCAAAGAGGTTTGCCTGCCCCTGGCGTACCGGCTGGCGAACATCGGCATGGCCTGCGTCAGCTTCGATCCGCTGCGCCACGGCGAGCGGTACGATCCGCTCCTCGACCGCGCGTACGAGCCGCAGTTGGGAGGTCTCTTCCCGCAGGAGACGGGGCTGGATATCTACCTGAACTTCCTCCAGTGCATCCGCCAATCGTCGCTTGACATCGCGCGGCTCCTGGCGCACTTCGCCGGCGATCCTCGCCTTGACGTGATGCGCGCCGGCGTCACCGGCCATTCTCAGGGCGGCTATGCGAGTTTTCTCGCGCTCGCTGATATCCCTGAACTCAAGGCCGCGGCGCCGATGATGGGCCTGCCCGACTTCGCGCAGCGCTGGCAGGACGTGCTGGACGAGTCCGCGTGGAGCAACCCCGCCTGGGCGAAGGCGATTGCGCAGGTAAGGGAGCAGTCCGAGTTGAGGGCCGCCTTTATCTCCCAAATCAACCCGGCCCCGCGCTTGCTGACGCTCCCGGCGCGGCCCCTTCGCATTATGAACGGCGACTTCGACACGGATCAGCCCAAGGGTTACATCCTCCCCTGGCTGCGCGAGCTGCGCCCGGTCTACGCCGCGCAGCCCGAGATGCTCGACTGGATCGTCTACCCGGTCGGCCACGTCATCACCGATCAGATGCTCGATGACGCGGCGGACTGGTTCGAGTGGTGGTTGTAGCGGGGGCGCCGAAGCAGGCGGCGCGGGGCTAAAACGATGCGGACTCAGCCCGATGAGCTGCGCCGCTCTCCTGTAACCGGAGGCGTCCGCCATCTGCGGGAAGATCGAGCCGAGCTGGTCTTAAACCCGCCGCTGCTCGCCCGCTCGCAAAGCGCAAACGGATAGCCTCACTTGTGGCCTGTCGGTGAGCGTGGGCGTGGCGAAGGGCGTCAGCGTCTCGGGAGCGTCGCGGTCGCAGTCAGGGTGGGCAGTTCGGTTGGCGTCGGGGTCGACGTCCGCTCGCCCCGGCACACCACGACGTTCGCCTCGTCCACGCGGATAGACGTCCGCCGTCCGTCGCCGTCGCTGTACACGCCGAACAGCACGCGCACGGTCCGCCCGCGCAGGCTCGGCGCCACATCGAACGCCCTGAATTCCCACTGCCGAGCGTCGTTCCGCGTCCAGATGAACTTCTGGAGGATGTTCCCCTCTTGATCGGCAAGCACGGCGTACTGGAAGTCACCTGCCGCGAGCGCGTCGGCAGCCATGTCCGCAACGCCGGTGAGCGCGCGCTGCTCTGCGGCAGTTAATTCACGCGCAGGCGCTGCCCGCGGCAGCGAGCCTTCCTCGGAAACCGGATACCACCAGAAAGTGACCGTCGCAGACGCCGCGGTTGCGGGGATCGTGACGTCCTGGAATCCCGAGGAGTAACTGGAGATGTCGCGGCCTCCAATGGGCACGCCGCTGCGGAGGCTGCGCGCGCCGGCGAAGAAGATGCTCGTGTCATAATCGGCCGGGTACGGGCTTGTCGCCATCCGCCACGCGTCGTTGCTCTCGAAACCGGCGTTGAGCAGGCGCTGTCGACACACCGCTTCGGGGGGCTGCTGGACGACGGGCAAAAGCACGCGCACGGGCGAAACGAACTGCGCGCCGGCGTGGGACAGCGCGCCGAGCGCGGCCGTCAGCGCGACTGCGAGGACAAGGACGACGACAGGCACCAGCTTGCGCATGGCAGTCTCCGGGGGCCAGGAGATGACTTTCACACATGATAACGGATGAAGGGTCAAAGGGTCGCGCCAGTGCATGGCGAATTGCGCATGGCGCTATTCCAGCGCGATCGGCTCCAGCGAAACGCGGCCTACTTCGTTGCCGTCGGCCGCTCGGTACAGGATCAGGAGCGGCGTGTAGGGACCTCGCGGCGCGCCGGGCGGGAGCAGCACGTCGAGCGCGTCGTCGACCGTTTCGCCCGCGACCCAGGCGGTCGTGGGATAGGCGAACTTCACAGGCGCCGCGTCTTCGCTCGCCACCACCTGCCCGGCCGCATCCAGCAGGCGCGCCGACGCCTTGAGTTCCTCCCCGACCGGCGCGGCGGCCGTCCACTTGAGCGCAAAACGCGCCCCGCGCGCGTGCCCTCCGAGGGGCGTGACCTGCGCGTCCAGCAGCGTTAACGGTCCCATCGCCTGACCGCCCTCCGGCGGCGCGGCCGGCTGCGCCTTGGCGCTGACGCGAATGAGCGGCCCCGTCCCATCGAGGCTGTATCGTTGAGCGATGCCGGGCAAATCGCGCGTCAGATACGCGGCCTCGCCCGCAGCCAATGCCGCGTCGACCGCAGCGGCCCGCTCGCTTTCCGCGTCCGCGCGTGTCACCTGCAGATCGGCTCGCTCGCCTAGCACGTCGCGGAAGTAGCGCACCAGCGTCACCTCGCCGCCCAGCCCGATGATACGCCCGCCCTCGTCCGCGCTGCCAATCATGTCGCGACCGAGATCATGCGCCTGCCAGTCGTCGCGGCGGTTCCGCTCCGGCCACTCGCGCACTGCTTCGCGCACGGGCTCGAAGAGCATCACCAGGGCGACCGGCAGCATCCAGAGCAGAAGCAGCGTCGGCCTCCACTGCGGCGGGAGGTTCACCGCGCGCCCGGCATGCGCGCCGCGCTGCGCCATCTGGTCGAAGATCGCAGCGAGTCCCCATGCCGCCCACACACAAAGTAGCATAAACGCGGGGATGAAGAAGACCGCCACGTCCTGCACCTTGTAGGACACGGCAAAGGCAATTTGCGTCACGGTGGCGAGCAGGAGAAAGACCGCGCGCCGCCGGTGATACGCGAACGCGCGGCTGATCCCGAAAATCGCGGCGATGACGGTCAGCGCGCCGAGTTCCGCCAGGATCAGGGCGACATAATCCGTCCAGCGGCGGGTGATGTTGAACGGGTTGCCGGTGAGGAAGATGCTGTAACCGCGCGCCAGGATCCAGTCCACCGTGCCGCGCAGCGTCGGCTGATATGTTCCGTCGAGGGATGAGACGGTTTGCCCGCGCATCGGCAGGTAGAGGTAGAGCAGCAGCGGCGCGACGGCCAGCAAAATCGGCGCAACCCACCGCCGCGGCTGGCGCAGCAGCGCGGGGTCGGTCCAGAAGATGAAGACGAGCGCGGCCGGCAGGAGCAGCGCGATCATGCGGTGATGCGCCAGACCCAGGCCGAGCGTCAGCGCGGCCCACATCAGCCACCCGTCGCGCGCCGCGCCCCTGCTGCGCGCAGTCGCTTGCGACTCTTCCCACCGCAGCAGGCAGTAGATGAACACGGCGACGAGCAGCCCGTGCAGCGCGTAGACTTCCGCGATAGTCGCCTGCGCCCACCAGGTCGGGCTGAGCGCGAAGATGACCGCGGCCACGAGCGCCGCGGGGCGGCTGCCCGCGAACTTGCGCGCGACGAGGTACAGCACCGCGACGGCCGCCCCTGCCATCGCAGCAGAGAGCAGGTTGATGCGCCCCGCCGGGTCGCCGAACGGAAGCAGCGCGGCCACGAGCCGGCCGAGCAGGGTGTACAGGGGATAACCGCTCGGGTGCGCGATGCCGAGGGTCGGCAGCACGACGTGGAATTCGAGGCTGTCGTCGAACACCGTCGCGACGGACGGGGCCGCGGTCAGCGCGTACAGAATGAACGCGGCGACGCCAAGCGCCAGGCTGATCGCTCCGTCGCCCTTGAGCCGTTTCACACCCGGCCCCTGCCTTCCTCTTCTGATCGGGTGAGATCGCTTCCGGCCAACCGGCCCTGCACCGCGGGCCAGTGCGTCCCCTTCCAGTACACCCGCCCACACGCCGCGCAGCGCCGAAACTCGCGCTGCGTCTCCCGCACGTACAGCGGCACGAGGTCGCGCGCCTGCTCGGGCGGCAGCCATTCGATCGGCCCGTTGCACTCTGCGCAACGGGTAAACGGCTCCGGGATCGGTCCCCGGCGCGCCAGTGCCGCGCGCGCCTCGGCGATTTGTTCGTCCAGCGCGTCCGCGTCAATGCGCACCGCATCGACCCCGCGCCGCCCCGCCAGGCCGCGGTCTTTGGTGACGATGACGCGCCCCTGGTCGCGCGCCGCGGCGATCAACTGCTCGTCAGACCCTTCGCGCCAGAAAGCCGTGTCATACCCCGCCAGCCTGAGCCAGCGCGCAAGCCTGCCGAGCATCGCGTCGACGAACAAGGCGGGGAGATCGCCCTGCGGCTGTGCCTTTTGCGGGGGAGCGGATTCCTGTGATACCATGCGGCTTATGCTCGAACCTGCCCTCTTGACGCTCGGCCTCGCGTTCTTGTTGCCCACCGGATATGCGCTCATCGGCGCAAGCGGGATGCCGCGGGACCGTGCCGCGCACGGCGCTGTTTCCCTCTTCGCCGCGCTCGGCCTCGCCGTCGGGGGATATGTTATCACAGGATTCGCCTTGCAGTATGGCGGCGTGGGGCTGACGCGCGAGTTACCCGGCTACGACGGGCTGATCTGGGAATGGTCTGCGCTCGGCGTGACGTGGGGCCCGGGCTGGGGCATGGCCGGATTGGCGGGGTGGTTGCTTGCCGGTCCTGCGGCAACGCCCGCCGCGCGCGATCTCGCGCTCGCGAACCTGCCGTGGGTGGTGACTGCCGCGATGATCCCCGTGATGGCATTGCGCGGCCGCGCGCCGGGCTGGGCGACCGCGCTGATCGGATTCCTGACCGGCGCGCTCATCTATCCGCTCGCCGGCAACTGGACGTGGGGCGGGGGCTGGCTCGCGAACCTCGGCAGTAACCTCGGGCTCGCCCACGGTTTTGTCGACGCTGCGGGCGCGGGCACTGTTCACCTGCTCGGCGCGGCGGTCACGCTGGCCGGACTGGTGGTCTTCCTGCCGCGCAGGCCGCGGCTCGCGCCGGGCGAGATTGTCGCGCTGCCCGCGGCCACCTTCCCGATGCTTGGACTGCTTGGCGTCCTGCTTCTTTTCGTCGGCCTCCCCGCGTGGATCGCGGTCAATCCCCTGCTCCCCGCCAACATCGAAGTGCGCGCCATGTTCCTCAACACGATCATCGCGGCGGCGGGCGCATCGCTTGCGTCCCTCGGCTATACATGGCTGGTGGCCGGGCGTCCTGATCCGCTCATGGCCTCCCGCGCAATCGCGGCCGCCATTATCGCCGGCATGGCGGCTTCGGCTTTCATCGCCGCCTGGGCTGCGCTCGCGCTCGGCGTCGCAGTCGGTTTAGTCGTCCCCTTCGCGGTGTTCATCTTCGACCGGCTGCTGCGCTGGGACGACCCCACCGCGGCGCTGGCGACGCATGGGCTCGGCGGCGCGCTCGGGTTGATTACGGTAGGGGTGCTGGCGAATGGTTCAGGCGGCGCGGGGTGGAACGATATCGGCGTGGGAGAGTATCTGGGCATTGCGGGGCAAGGCGTCACCGGGCTGCTCGCGGCTGCCGGTTTTCGCGCCGACTTTCCGCTGCAGCTCCAGGCGCAACTGATCGGCGCCGCAGCCATCGGCCTCCTGGGCTTCTTCGCGGCATGGATCTTCCTGGCGCCGCTCGCGACGGTGGCTCACCTGGTGAAGCCGCGCCAACCTGCGGCTGCGCCTCTTCTCGCCGAAGGTCCTGCCGAAGCGACGGAACTGCCTTCGCCGGCGGAACCGGAGCTTGCGCTGGACTAGACAGCTATTCTCCTAACGCAGCGCTCGCCAGCGTATAATACACCGGCCCCGTCGGCCGCAGGTCGCTCTTAATCAGCTTGACCGTGGTCACGCGCTGCATCGCGATCTGCTCGACCACGCTTTCCTGCACGAGCTTCCCCACCGCCGCTTCCGCAGCCGGACTGACATTGCGCGCGATCCGTCCCAGCGTCAGGTGGGGCGAGAAATCGCGTTCCTCGGTCGGGAAGCCAAGCGGCGAGACGAGCCGCTCGACCGCGGCGTGCAGGCGGACGAGCGTGGAGCCGCTCAGGTCGCGCGCGGCCACCCAGATCACGCGCGGGCGCCGGCAGTTCGGGAAGCAGCCGCGCCCCTCGATGGACAGGTCGAATGCGCCGAGTCCTTCGCGCGCCGCGGCCATCGCGTCCGCCACCTTGCTCACCTTCGACACCGGCGTGTCGCCCAGGAACTTCAGCGTGAGGTGGATGCTGTCCGGGTTGACCCACTTCACCGCGCCGTCGGGCGCGCCCCGCTTGAACTTCCCCTGCGTACGCGACAACGCGTCGCGCGCTTCCGGGTCCAGCTCGATGGCGATGAATGTTCGAAGGACTGGTTCCGGTGGCATCGTCTTCCTCGCTTGTATAAGTTAGCTTCTCGCCACAGAGGTCACAGGGAACGCAGAAATTTCTCTGCGCCCTCTGTGACCTCTGTGGCAAATAGCATCTCTGTTGCGGCGCGTTCAGCTTGCCGCGCTGCCCCCGAGCCGCGCCTTGCGGCCGGTCAGCCCTGCGTCGGCATCCTCGTCGGCCGCGCTCTGCTGCGGCGTTTCGCTGCTCGAAGCGTAGACGTCCGACACCGCGGCGAGCAGGTCGTTCAGGCGCTCCACCTCGCGGTCGACGTCGCCGGCAATGCGCGCGGCGGTCGGGCCGTCGATATCCATCGCGTTGAGCACCTGCAGCTGCGAGTACACCGTGCCCATCGCCGCGAGCGTGTCGTCGAGGTTGAGCCGCGTCCGCTTCATCATCTTGCCGAGCAGTTCGAGCTGCCGCTGCTGTTCCCGGTAGGCCGCCAGCGTGCGCTTGATCTGCCGTTGCATCTCCGGCTCGGCCTCCATCGCAAGCTGGCGCTGCAGCCGGTCGATATGGCCGGGCGTCTCGCGGATGTCGCGCTGGATCAGGTCGTCCTTCTCGTAAAGCGTCAGCCGGTCGGCAAGCTGGCCGACGCGGTCTTCCCAGCTTTTGAGCTTCGCCAGCACGCCCGTCATGCGCTCGGCAATTGGGCCGGGGCGACGCGTTTTGATGAGGCTTTGAATCTTCCGGCGATACGATGCCGCCCGCTGCCGGTATTCTGCCGGCGACACCGGGGGGCGCTCCGGCGCGGGTTTAGCCTTCGCCGCCGCCTTTGCCGGCGCAGCTTTCCGCTGATCCGCCTGCTCGCGCGGCCCGAAGATCGGAACGCCACGGCCGGCTGGCGGGGGAGTCGTCGCGGTACGGGCTTCGCCCTGCGGCTCCTGCTTGACCTCGGTCGCGGTCCCGTCGATCGTCCACGGGTCCGCCGCGGGCGCGGCCTGCGCCTTCGCGCCCGGACGGTTGGCGTTGATGAGCCACGCAATCAGGGAGATCAGCGCCACCGGGAACCCGCAGATAACCAGGACAAACCCACCCCCGCCGAGTGAGGCAATGGCCGAGAGAACAGTCAGCAGCACGCCCAGCGCCACGAACGCGGCGACTAGCGCGGTCACGGTGAGGACCGGCTTGACATCGGGATCGATCCGCGGGCGCGCGTCGCCGGCCGCGCCC
>JALOOB010000462.1 GCA_025454635.1 Anaerolineae bacterium | reverse complement strand
TCAAGATGCCCGGCCGGAGCATCCACGCGAACCCTGCCATCAGCAGCGCGGCGGCCCATGCGCCCGTCCCGCGCGCGACGAGCCGCGCGTAGAGCAGCGCCACCGTCAGCAGCGCGAGCCCGAGGTTGAGCGCGATGATGCCTCCCGCGCCCGCGGCGCGAAATGCCAATGCCTGGATGACCTCGCTCAGCCATTCGTGGTTCACCCACGCCTGGCCTCCAGTGAGATAGGAGTAGGGGTCGGGGCGGACAATCTGCCCGGTCTGGAGCGCGTCGAGCCCAAAGCGGACATGGCCCCACAGGTCAGGGTCGGCAATGAGGGGGGAGAAGATGAACAGGCTGTATGCGGCTCGCCGGGTCACAGGGGCCTCGCAATTGAAGATTGAAGATCGAAGATTGAAGATCGAAGATGATGCGACCGGTTTTCAATCTTCAATCTTCAATCTTCCATTCCCAATTACGCGAGCACTGCCTCAAACTGCTCCATCGCCCAGTCGACCTCGTCCTTCTTGATGACGAGGGGCGGGGCGATGCGGATAACGTTCTGATGCGTCTCTTTGCACAGCAGCCCGCGCTTCATCAGCGCCTCGCAGTACTGGCGCGCGCCGCCTGCCTCCGGGTGCAGCTCGACGCCGATCAGCAGGCCCTTGCCGCGCACCTCTTTGATATGCGGGCTTTCGATGCGCTCCAGGCAGCCCATCAGGTACTCGCCCTGCCGTGCCGCGTTTTCGATCATCCCCTCTTCGACCAACACCCTGAGCGCGGTCCGCGCGACCGCGCAGGCGAGCGGGTTGCCGCCGAACGTGCTGCCGTGGTCGCCCGGCTGGAACACGCCGAGCACCTCCGTGTTGGACAGGACCGCGGACACGGGGTAGAACCCGCCGGAAAGCGCCTTGCCGATCATGGTCATGTCGGCCTCGACCCCGTCGTGTTCCTCCGCGAGCAGCTTGCCCGTCCGCCCCAGCCCGGTCTGGATCTCGTCCGTCATCAGCACGACGTTGCGCTCGGTGCAGATGCGCCGGACGTCCTTCAGGTACCCCGGGGGCGGCACGATGATGCCCGCCTCACCCTGGATCGGCTCGACGAGGAAGCCGACCGTGTTCGGCGTGATGGCATCTTCAAGCGCCTGCGCGTCGCCGTAGGGGATGACCTTGAACCCCGGCGTGAACGGCGCGTAGCCGTCGCGGTACTGCGCCTCGGTGCTGAACCCGACGATGGTCACCGTGCGGCCGTGGAAGTTGTTCTCGCACACGATGATTTCGGCCTGCCCCTCGGGCACGCCCTTGACCTTGTACCCCCACTTGCGGACCGCCTTGATGCACGACTCGACCGCTTCCGCGCCGCTGTTCATGGGCAGCGCGATGTGCGACTTGGTCAGCTCGCACAGCTCCTTGTAGAAAAGGCCGAGCTGGTCGTTGCGGAAGGCGCGCGACGTCAGGGTCAGCTTCGCTGCTTGCTCCTGCATCGTCTGGAGGATTTTCGGGTGGCAATGCCCTTGGTTGACCGCGGAGTATGCGGACAGGCAGTCCATGTAGCGGTTGCCGTCCACGTCCCAGACCCAAATGCCGTCCCCGCGTTCGAGGACGACGTCGAGCGGCTTGTAGTTGGTCGCGCCCCACTTCTTTTCGAGCGCAATGAATTCCTGCGTGTTCACCGGAAGACTCCTTCGTCAGAGATCGCACTGAGTATAGCGCCTTTGCGTTGGCCCGACAAAGATGCATGGCCGGGCGCCCGCGCGAAAACGCGCAAGTGATGTTTGTCGCTGCTTCGTTTGCAGAACAAACGTAAGTTGTTTGCGCAACACTTATATGTGTTGGTGGCTGCAGCAGGCGCGGCCGCGCCGTCGCGAATGGAGGAGGAGTCAGGTGAAGCATCGATGGCTTTGGCTTGTGGCGCTCGTCGCCCTTATGTTTGTCCTTATGGCGGCGGGGTGCCAGAGCCGCGCTCCGGCTGCCGAGGCGCCCGCGCCCCGCGCTGAACCGGCGAAAGCCGCAGCGGTCCCTGCGGCGCGCTCCAACCTGGACACCGGCGTGCGCAGCCAACCGGCGAAACCGGCGCAATCTTCGGAGCCTGCGCCCGCGGTCGAACAGGGGGGAGACGAAGGCGAGACGCTTGCCGGCGCTTTCCAGAAGGGCGGCTGCGGCGCGTGTCATGTCATACCAGGCGTTGCGAATGCAGCCGGCGCCATCGGCCCCGATCTGTCGATGATGAGCGAGACCGCGCAGGGAAGAGCGTCGTCGAGTTTGTCCACGAGTCGATTGTCAACCCCGACGTCCACCTCTCCAACGCCTGCCCCGGCGGGACGTGCGCCAAGGGCCTGATGCCGCCGACCATTGCGGCCGCGCTGACCGACGAAGAACTAAAGCTCGTGGTCGACTACCTCGCCGGCCTGCCGGACAAGGTGGCGGACCTGCCCGAGCCCGCCGCCGATGCGGCCCAGCCCGTCAGCGCAGGGGCAGGCGAGAGCAGGTCTTCTTCGAGCGGTGCGCCGGCTGCCACGGCACGCTGCGCAACGGGGCGACCGGTCCCGCGCTGACGCCGGACAAGACGCAGCCGAAGGGCACACTGGCGCTTGCCTCCATCATCTTCAACGGCACGCCGCGCGGGATGCCCGACTGGGGCAAGCAGGGCGTTCTGACGCAGGCGCAGGCGGAGACAATGGCGAAGTTCCTGCAACAGGAACCCCCCGCGCCGCCCGAGATGTCGTTGGAGCAGATGAAGGAAACCTGGAAGGTCACAATCGCGCCGGAGATGCGGCCGACCGAGCCGCAGCATTCGCGCGACTGGGAGGACTTCTTCGCGGTCACGCTGCGCGATTCGGGCGAGGTGGCGATTATTGACGGCGACACCTACGAGGTGGTCAACACGGTCAAGACCGGCTACGCGGTGCACATCTCGCGGATGTCGGCCACCGGCCGCTACGTCTACGTCATCGGCCGAGACGGCCGCGCGTCGATCATCGATCTGTGGCTGGAGAAGCCGGAGGTCGTCGCGGAGGTCAAGACGTGCTACGACGCGCGCTCCATCGAGGGCAGCAAGTACAAGGGGCCGGAAGGCGATTTCTCCGACAAGTATGCGATCGTGGGCTGCTACTGGCCGCCGCACTTCGTCATCCTTGACGGGCAGACGCTCGAACCGTTCAAGATCGTGAGCACCCGCTCCTACACCTACGACACGGAGGAATATCACCCGGAGCCGCGCGTGGCGGCCATCGTCGCCTCGCACTACAAGCCGGAGTGGATCGTCAACGTGAAGGAGACCGGGCAGGTCTGGCTGGTCGATTACACCGACCCTATTGCGCCGAGTATCAAGATGCTGGAGGCCGAGCGGTTCCTGCACGACGGCGGCTGGGACGCGTCGCGGCGCTACTTCCTCGTCGCGGCGAACCAGGCGAACAAGGTCGCGGTGGTCGACGCCAAAGAGGGCAAGATGGCTGCGCTGGTCGAGACGGACAAGATTCCGCACCCCGGCCGCGGCGCGAACTGGATCGACCCGGAGTTCGGGCCGGTGTGGAGCACGGCGCATCTGGGCGACGCGTCGCTGGTGGCGATCGGGACGGACCCGGAGGGCCACCCCGACTCGGCGTGGAAGGTGGTCCGCAACGTGCCTGTGCTCGGCGGCGGCAGCCTGTTCGTCAAGTCACACCCCAACAGCCCGTGGATCTGGGTGGATCACGGCCTCAACCCGGATGAGAAGGTGCAGCGCAGCGTGTGCGTGATCGCCAAGGCCGACCCGACGAAGACGGAGAAGTGCTGGGAGGTGGCCGACTACGGCCGAGCGGTGCACTTCGAGTATAACCGGGAAGGCACAGAGGTGTGGGTGAGCGTCTGGGGCCGCGCGGATCAGCCGGGCAAGACGGGCGAGATTGTCGTTTACGACGACAAGACGCTGGCAGAGGTGGCGCGCATCCCGAACCTGGTGACGCCGACGGGCAAGTTCAACGTCTACAACACGGTGCATGACGTGTATTGATCGTCGCGCGCAACCGGCCTGACAGGTGCGCCACTTCGTGGCGTAGCGACCCGTCAGGCCGGTTGAGTTGCAGCGCGCTAATCTGCTGCGCGCAACTCCAGTCGCGCGAGGTCAATTACGCAATTGACCTCTACCTGCAGAACCAGTGTCAATGAGGACATTGGTGACTGTAAGGGCTTCTTCTCCGTAAGCAATTACAGCATCAACAAACGGCAGCCCCTCGCGAATGTCTAGCTTCACGAAAGCCCCCGAATACCAAGCCAACGGCGCTCAGTAATGTCCAAAGTCTGGCGGCTCGTATGCAACACGTAGAGTTCGCGCGCCGGGGCTTCGCGATGGAGTTGCGTGTAGGCTTTCAGGGCGGCGGGTGAATCGGGGTAGGTTCCTAGCACTCCCACGCGCTCAAGGATGCGTTTGTTATCCTCAGAGTGCGCCGTGAGCGCCTCAACGAGCAGCCATTAATGCGGATAATGCTTTCGGATTTCTTCCCACTGCATCATACGCCTCCCCTTCGGAGAATCTGCTGCGATTTTACCACAGAAGGGAGCCGATGCGACCTATGGCGCCGGCTTTGCTCTGGTGACTCTGCCATTCTAATCGGGTCGGCGGGGACCTAAACGCGACCTGAAGGGCCGCCTTTCGTAGTAGAGGTTATATCACACTACTCGGAGGCGCACTCATGACCAGTCCTTTTCTCGCCACCCTGACCGCCAGCCGCATTACCTACGTCGTCGTGCTGCTCGTCGGCATGGCCCTCTGCACCCGCGGCATCGGGCAGGCCGCGGCCAAGAACCTGTGGACAAACCCGGTCACGATTGCCGGGTATCTGCTCGGCGCGCTGGCCCTGCTGCTCAGCTTGCAGGGCATATTCCGCTTCAACCTCGTGCCGTTGCAGGGCGCGCTGCTGCTCGGCGGCATCCTCGCTATTATCGTCATCAAGATGCTGCTGGGCCTTACTTATCGCGCCATGTAGTCAGCGCCAGCCTGACCGGTCGCACCTGCCGCCAGAGGTGGCTGCCGGTCAGGTTCGACCCCTTACAGCCCGCCCCACAGGTCGACCCAGGCGGGGACGCCCTTCGCGTCGAGCACACTCTTCGCCGCGCGCGCGTCGGCCACCATCTCTTCGTCCCACGCGCCCTGTCCCGCGCAGATGATGATCTTGCTCTGCCGATACTGGTCGAGGAACCAGGGGTCCGACATGTTGGGCAGGTAGGCGAGGGGCGTATTGAAGTAGACCTCGCCGTCCAGGCAGTCGCCGACGAACATGCGCAGCTGCAGCAAGCCGCTCAGGGAGAGCATCGCGTCGAAGACATCGGGGTGGCGAAAGAAGAAGTTGGCCGCGTGATAGCCGCCCATGCTCGCGCCCGTCACCAGGGCCTTGCCGCCCCAGCCGCGGCTGCGCATGAGCGGCGCGACCTCGTCCACAATGTAGCGGTCATAGTCGTTGTGCCGCCGCGCCCGGTCCACCGGATGCAAGGACCAGTTGCACCATGACTCATAGTCGATGCTGTCGACCGTGAAGAACTGCGCGCGGCCGTTGTCAATCCACCACCGGCACTCCTCGATCATGCCGCGGTCTTCCCACTCGAAGAAGCGCCCGCCCTGGCAGGGGAACACGAGGATCGGCTTGCCCGCGTGGCCGTACACCTTGAGCTGCATGTCATGCCCCAGCGCGGGGCTGTACCACAGGTGATACTCGACGTTCATCGAACCGTTTCCTGCACGAAGCGCGCGGCCGCCAGCATCTCTTCCTTGTCGGTCGATCGTATGAGGTAGGCGTAATGGCCCATCGCGAGGCTGAATGCTTCGGGCAGGGGCTCGTGCGTGGCGAGCAGGTGCCCGAAGGTGGACAGGATTTCCTCGTGGCTGTGGCAGTAGTCCTTGCTGCGCTTGCGGCTCGCAAAGCAGCAGTAGTGCTTGCGGGTGTACTCGACGAAGCGATTGTTAACCACCACGTTC
>JALOOB010000146.1 GCA_025454635.1 Anaerolineae bacterium | reverse complement strand
GCCATCCAGGATTACGCGAAGAACGTCGCCAAGGCGGCAATCGTGTATGACGCGGCGGCCTACCCGTACTTCTTCGAAGATGCCAACGCTAACGGCAAGGTCGACGAGGGTGAGAAGGCCTTCACCAAGTTCACCCCGCGCCTGCTCAAGGCGGCCTACAACTTCCAGTACTCGCAGAAGGACCCGGGCATCTACGCCCATAACCTGGACTACGCGACCCAGATCCTCTACGATTCGCTGGAAGACCTGAAGGCCGGTGGGGCCAAGGTCGACATGACCGGCCTCGTGCGTCCGGCCGTCGCGGCCCAGAAGTAGCTCTCGGCACGGGGCGGGGGTCTCCCGTCGGCGCCGTCACCACCTGACGCGCTGACGTCCCCGCCTCTCCGCCGGACACCGAAACCGGGTTTGCCCGCTGCCACGCGGCGAGCAAGCCCGGTTTGTCTTCCCACGTCTTTCCCGCCCTCCACCCTCTTTTTTATACGCTATGGTATAATTATCCCCATGCCAGAACTGCAAACTATCGATGTCCCAGTTCAGGGGATGGACTGCGCCGATTGCGTCCAGCACGTCCGCCACGCGATCTCCGGGCTCCACGGCGTTCACCAGGTGGAAGTCTATCTCGCCTCCGAACGCGCCACCGTCCAGCTTGATCCCGCTCAGGTCGACATGGCCGCGATCCGGCAAGCCGTAGCCGGCGCGGGCTACAAAGTGCCGGAGGAGCATGCCCCGTCCCCGCAGTCGGCCTCGGGCGAGGAGCGCGCCTTCACGCGACGCGCCGGCCTTCTGCTCGCGGGCATGGTCGGCTTTGTCCTCTTCGTCGTCGTGGGCGGCGAATGGCTGGGCCTCTTCGAGCAGCTCACCGAGCGCGTCCCGCTGCCCGTGGGCATCGCGTTCGTTCTCCTCGCAGGCTTCACCGCTGCGCCGCCAGATCACCGCGCACCACCTGATGACCCTCGGCGTGATCGCCGCGCTGGCCGTCGGCCAGTGGGTCACCGCGCTCGTCGTGGTCTTTCTGATGCATGTCGGCGATTTCGTCGAGCGCTTCACCACAGAACGCGCGCGCCGGGCGATTAAGGACCTCGCCGCGTTGGCCCCGGCGACCGCGCGCGTACTGCGCGACGGCGCGGAAGTCGAGATTCCCGCCGCTCAGGTCGCGGTCGGAGAAACCGTCATCGTCCGCCCCGGCGAGCAGATACCGGTGGACGGCGAGGTCATCGACGGCAGAGCGACCATCAACCAGGCCGCGATTACCGGCGAGCCGCTGCCGGTTGACGCCGGGCCGGGCAGCGAGGTCTATGCCGCGACCATTGCCGAGCTCGGTCACCTGCGCGTGCGCGCGGTGAAGGTCGGCCGCGATGCGACGTTCGGCAAGGTCGTCCGCATGGTCGAGGAGGCCGAGGCGCGCCGCGGTCGCGTCCAGACCGCAGCCGACCGCTTTGCTGGGATTTACCTGCCCATCGTTGCGGGCATCGCCGCGCTCACCTTCCTGATCAGCCGCGACCCGCTCGCCACCGCGGCAGTGCTTGTGGTCGCGTGCTCGTGCTCATTTGCGCTCGCGACGCCCATTGCCATGCTGGCATCCATCGGCGCAGCCGCGCAGCGCGGGCTGCTCATCAAGGGCGGGCAGTACATCGAAGCGCTCGACCAGGCAGACGTGCTGCTGATCGATAAAACCGGCACGCTCACGTTGGGCCAGCCGCGCATCTCCGAGGTCATCCCCGTCGACGGCGTCTACACCCGCAACGACGTGTTGAGTTACGCAGCATCCGCCGAGCGCTACTCGGAGCATCCCCTCGCGCAGGCGGTGCGCGACGCCGCGCAGCGCCATGCGCTGCCGCTCTTCGAGCCGCAGGACTTCGAGGCGCTGCCCGGACAGGGCATCCGCGCGCGGATCGACGGGCGCTCGGTCGTCGTGGGCAACCGCGCATTCGTCACCGAAATTTCGCCCGTCGCGGCCTGGCCCGACGCCGCCGCAAACGGCAAGACGACCCTGTTTGTCGCCATCGACGGACAGCCGGCCGGCATCCTCTCTGCGGCGGACACGATGCGGGCCGAAGTTCCTGCGGCGTTGGACGAGCTGCGCGGCCTCGGCCTCGCGCGCATCGAGCTTCTCACCGGCGACAACGAGCAAACAGCCCGCGCGCTGGCCGAGGAGATCGGAATCGCGTATCGCGCGAATCTGCTGCCCGAGGACAAGATCCGCATCGTGCGCGAATACCAGGCCGCAGGCCATAAGGTCGTTATGATCGGCGACGGCGTGAACGACGCGCCCGCGCTTGCGCAGGCCGACGTCGGCGTGGCAATGGCTGTCGCGGGCGCGGCGGTAGCCGTCGAGGCGGCGCACGTGGCGCTCATGCGCGAAGACTGGAGCCTCGCGCCCGAGCTCTTCCGCATCGCCCGGCGCACCATGCGCGTGGTTCGCATGAATCTCGCCTTCACGACCGTATACAACATCGTCGGCATCTCGCTCGCCGCGTTCGGCATCTTGCCGCCGGTGCTCGCCGCCGCCGCGCAGTCGATCCCCGACCTCGGCATCCTCGGCAACTCCGCGCGCCTGCTTAAACAGAAGTAGCGCAGCCGCCACGAATTACGCGAATTCTGCGAATTGGACGAACTGGTCTGGGAATTCGCCGAATTCGCATAATTCGTGAAATTAGTGGCAGATCGGTTCTGTGCTATAATTCGCGCGTTTTGGTCTAGGAACACTTTCAGGAGGCACGTTCAATGTCCACGATGATTACCCAGGTTTATGGGCGCGAGATTTTGGACTCCCGCGGGAATCCCACCGTCGAAGTGGAAGTCTGGTTGGAAGGCGGCGAAATGGGCCGCGCCGCGGTTCCCTCCGGCGCGTCGACCGGCGTCCACGAAGCGCTCGAAATGCGCGACGGCGACAAGGGCCGCTACCTCGGTAAAGGCGTCACGAAGGCCGTGGAGCACGTCAACAACGAGATCGCCGAAGCCCTCTTCGGCATGGACGCGCTCGACCAGGTCGGCGTCGACCGCACCATGCTCGACCTCGACGGCACGCCGAACAAGAGCAATCTCGGCGCAAACGCGATCCTCGGCGCCAGCATGGCCGTTGCCCGCGCAGCGGCTGAGTCCGTCGGGCTGCCCCTGTACCGCTACCTGGGTGGCGTCGGCGCGTTCACCCTCCCCGTTCCGATGATGAACATCATGAACGGCGGCGCGCACGCCAACTTCGAGAGCACCGACTTCCAGGAGTTCATGGTCGCCCCCATCGGCGCCGAATCCTTTAAGGAAGCGCTGCGCATGGGCGCCGAGACCTACCACGCGCTCAAGGCCGTGCTCAAGAGCAAGGGCCTGCCGACCGGCGTCGGCGACGAGGGCGGTTTCGCCCCGAAGTTGGGCGCCAACTCCGAGGCCATCGAACTGATCCTGACCGCCATCCAGAAGGCCGGGTTCAAGCCGGGCGAAGACATCGCCATCGCGCTCGATCCTGCAGTCAGCGAGATCTACGAAGAGGACGGCACCTACCTGCTCCGTCGTGAGGGCGGCAAGAAGCTGACCTCCGCGCAGTTGGTCGACATGTGGGCCAGCTGGGTGGCGCAGTACCCGATCATCTCCATCGAGGACGGCCTCGCTCAGGACGACTGGGAAGGCTGGAAGCTCATCACCGAGAAGCTGGGCAACAAGATCCAGCTCGTCGGCGACGACCTCTTCGTCACCAACGTGCAGCGCCTCGGCCGCGGCATCCAGGAGAACGCGGGCAACGCCATCCTGATCAAGCTCAACCAGATCGGCTCGCTCACCGAAACTATCGAGGCAATCACCATGGCCCGGCGCGTCGGCTGGACCGCGATGGTCTCGCACCGCTCCGGCGAAACCGGCGACACGTTCATCGCGGACCTCGTCGTCGGCATGGGCACTGGCCAGATTAAGACCGGCGCCCCTGCCCGCTCCGAGCGCGTGGAGAAGTACAACCAGCTCCTGCGCATCGAAGACGAACTCGGCGACACCGCGGTCTACGCCGGCCGCCGGGCTTTCCGCCAACTGTAAGAATACGGTTCACCACGAAGACACGAAGACACGAAGGTTCACGACAACTTTGTGGAGCTTCGGTTCTTGGTGTCTTTGTGGTTAAAGAGGGAGCTGATGCCCGAAAAAGACGTCCTCTACCACGAGCTGCTCGAAGCGTTGCAGGCCGAGGGATGCGCGATCTGCCGTCTCGCGCGGAAGGCCAGCGACAGCTACGTCCGCGCGCTCATCTACGAGGGCGTGACCGACGTTAAGCTGCGCGAGACGCTGCGCAACGCGCGCGGCCTGTGCCACCAACACGGATGGCGCACGGCCGGCCGCCGCGGTTCGGTGCTCGGCGCCGCGATCATCTACCGCGACGTAATCAACACGCTCGTCAAAACGCTGGAAGGCCGGTCGGGCGGGGGGCCGCGGCTCTTTGGCCGCGGGCAGCCGGAACTGTCGCGCGCGCTCGGCGGCTCTGAAGATTGTCCGGCATGCGCGCTGGAGCGCGACGCGGAGGGCCGGGCCGCCAAAATCCTGCTCAACCATCTCGGTGACGCCGAAATAGGCGCGACGTACCGGGCGTCAGGCGGCCTGTGCCTGCCGCATTTCCAGCTTGTCCTCGGCCAAGGCAGCCAGTCGGCCGGCAACACCCTCGCGGAATGGCAGGCCGAAGGATGGTCGCGCCTGCGCGATCAGCTCGACGAACTCATCCGCAAACACGACTACCGCTTCCGCTCCGAGATCGTCACCGACGAGGAGGCGGAAGCCTGGCAGCGCGCCATCGCGGCCGTGACCGGCGAGGCCGAGCCCGCCCCCGAGACCTAGCCATCCCATTGTGACTTCTGTTACCACTCCTCGCGCGGTGGGTTGGCGCGGGAGCCTTCGCGACGCCCCATCCAGCCTGCAGACCATCCAGCTACGCACCGCGCCAGCCCCGTCCCGTGATTAATTGGGGGTTCGAGGGGGCGCAGCCCCCCCGGCGGGGGTGGCGGGGGCGGGCCGCCCCTGCCGAAAGATGCCCCAAAACGGCAGGAAGTGGCGGGGGCGGGCCGCACCCTGCCAAAAGGCGACAACGGACCGCTTGCCGAACTCCTGTCCGAAGCGCAGTTTCCTGGCGTTGACAGCGTGCCGTGCCGCGGGTATACTCCGGCTGTCCCCGATTGCAGAGGATTCCGTTCTCTAACAGGTTGATCTTGTCCCATCGTCCGATTACTTCCGGAGGAGACCATGACTCAGCCCACCCCTCCAGAGCCTGAGGTCGCGCCCGCCGCCCCTACGGTCGAGGAGACGTCCCCCGCTGAAGCCGCGCCCGCGCGTCGCCGCCGCAAGCGCTGGCCCATTTTCCTGGCCGGCCTCGCCGCTATCGGCTTCCTGCTCGTGTTCTTCATCGCGTCGACCGAGATCCTGCACTGGACCGAGTCCACAGCATTTTGCTCGCTGTGCCACGTGATGAAGCCGGAGTACACCACCTATCACAACTCGGCCCATGCCCGCGCCGAGTGCGGCACCTGCCACATCGGCCCCGGCGCGATACCGGCCATCCAGGCCAAGCTCGCCAACGCGCGCTATCTGTGGGTTTATCCGCTCAACCGCTACGAACGGCCCATCCCCTCCCCGATCCACAGCCTGCGCCCTGTCGAGGTGGTCTGCGAGCAGTGTCACTGGCCCGAGAAGCACTACACCGACCGCGTCGTCGTGAAGAACCAGTACGCGACCGACGAGGAAAACAGCCTCACGCAGGTCGCCTTCAACGTGCGCACCGGCGGCGGCCGTGAGAACGAAGGCCAGGGTCGCGGCATTCACTGGCACATCGCCAACCCCGTCTACTACATCGCCACTGACGAGAAACTCCAGGACATCCCCTGGGTCTCCGCGGAGTTCGACGGCGTGGTGACGGAGTACATGTCCGTCGACAGCAATCTGACGCCCGATGCGCTCGCCAAGTACGAAAAGCGCAAGATGGACTGCGTCGACTGCCATAACCGCGCCTCCCACAACTTCCGCCGGCCCAACGACGTGCTCGACGAGGCCATCGCGCAGGGCGTCCTCCCAGCTCTTCCTTATATTAAGGATCAGGGCGTCAAGGTGCTCGAGCAGCAGTACGCGACCGAAGAGGAAGCCGCCGCCGCGATTGCGGCCGTCGAGGACTTCTACAAGAACGAGCACCCCGACATTTATGCCGAGCGCGAGGCGGAGGTCCGCACTGCGGTCACCGTGCTGCAGGAGATCTTCGACCGCACGCAGTTCCCCTTCATGAACGTGACGTGGGAGAGCCATCGCAACAACATCGGCCACAAGGACTTCCCTGGCTGCTTCCGCTGCCACGACGGCAAGCACCTCAGCGCGGACAACCAGGCGATCCGGCTCGAATGCAACCTCTGCCACACGATCCCGCAGGTCGCGGGGCCGGGCCAGGTGCTGCAACCGGTGTCGTCGGTGCCCGCCGGCAACGAGCCGGACTCGCACTTGAGCACCACTTGGTTGTCCGAGCACCGCTTCCAGTTTGACGCCTCGTGCGAGGCGTGCCACACGACCGACAACCCCGGCGGCAGCGACAACACGAGTTTCTGCTCCAACAGTGCCTGCCACGCGACCGAGTGGGCCTTCGCGGGCCTGAACGCGCCGCAAATCCGCGAGTTGTCCGCGCCCCCGCGGCAGCCCGGCAGCGGCGTCCCCAACCCGATCCCCCACCCGGTCAACGCCACGACCGATTGTCAGGTGTGCCACGCCGCGGACGCGGTCCATCCTTATCCTGAGAACCACACGGCATTCACGAATGACATGTGCGCCGGCTGTCACACCTCGTCGCAGCCTGTGGGGCAGGACACGGGCGGGCCGCAGCCCGTCAGCGCGCCGGCCATCCCGCACCAGCTCGAAGGCATGAGCGAATGCTCGATGTGTCACGCGCTCGACGCGATGAAGCCGTTCCCCGAGAGCCACGCCAGCTTCACCAACGACCAGTGCGCCAACTGCCACCAGCCCGGAGAGGGCGTGACGGAGCCCGGCGCAACCTCCACCCCGGAAGCTGCGCCGGAGGCGACGCCCGAGGCCGCGCCCACCACGGAGGGTGTCGCAGCCGCGCCTGAGATTCCCCACGATCTCGCGGGTCGCGACAACTGCCTCATGTGTCACGATCCTGCCGGCGGCCTGAAGCCGGCGCCGTCGGATCATGTCGGCCGCACCAACGACACGTGCCAGGGATGTCACCGTCCCGAAAGCTGAACTTAAGGCAACTTAAGGGCAGATAAACCGCCGATTGCGCAGATTCTAGCGGCCCTAACGGCCCGAATCGACGCAATCGGCGGCCCTTTCTCCCGCCTGATCCTTACCGCACTCCGGTCACATCCCCGCTCCACACTGTCCGCACCGCGCCGCCGTCCTCCCGCACCAGCAGCGCGCCCTCCGGCGTCACACCCACAGCCACACCCTCCAGCGCGCCCGCCGTCATCGCGACCCGCACCCGCCTCCCGAGCGTGTCCAGCCGCGCGGCCCATGCCTCGTGCGGCGACTGACCGGCCAGCGCGGCGTCGTACCAGCCTTCGGTTCGCGCAAGGATCGCGGCCAGCAGCGCCAGGCGGTCCACTTCGCGCCCCGTCTCCTGCAGCAGGCTTGTCGCCAGTGGAGCCACGTCTGCCGGGGCGCCGTCCCGCGCAAAATCCACGTTCACGTTCAGCCCCAGCCCGAGCACCGCGTAGTTGAGCTTTCCGCCGTCTGCGTCCAGTTCCGTCAACATCCCGCCCAGTTTCCGCCCGCCAACCAGCAGATCGTTCGGCCACTTCAACTGCGCTGTGACCCCGGTCACTTGTGCAATGCCTTCGGCCGCGCCTAGCCCCAGGCACATTGTCAGTTGTCCCACGCGCTGCAGCGGCAGCGCCGGACGCAGCAGCAGCGTCATCAGCAGGCACGTTCGGGGCGGCGCCCACCAGGACCGGTCGAGGCGGCCGCGTCCCGCCGTCTGCTCCTCCGCCAGCAGCAGCAACCCATCCTCTGCGCCCGCCCGCGCGTACTCGCGCGCCAGGTCGTTCGTCGAACCGATCCGTTCGAAGACCAGCGTGGGCCGTCCCAGTCGGCGCGTCGTGAGTGCCGCGGCCAGCGCATCAGCAGAAATTTCCTTCATGCCGGTAGTATAGCGCATATGACGCGCGTCGTTGACGCTCTTCATCTGTCAGTGTTAGACTGTCCGCGTTTGCGAACTCACCAGGGGGAGGTTCTTTCGTGTCCAGTCCAACTGCCAACACGTTGTCTACGCGCGAATTTGACGCGCTCGACGAGCTTTGCGCTAATGTGATCCGCGGCCTTGCGATGGATGGGGTGCAGAAAGCGGATTCCGGGCATCCCGGCATGCCGATGGGCATGGCGACGGTCGCTCACGTCCTCTGGACGCGCTTCCTGCGCCACAACCCCGCCGACGAGCACTGGTTCAACCGGGACCGGTTCGTTCTCTCCGCGGGCCACGGCTCGATGCTGATCTACTCGCTGCTCCACCTGGCCGGCTACAACCTGCCGATGGACGAGCTCAAGGCGTTCCGCCAGCTCGGCTCCAAGACGCCCGGCCACCCTGAGTACAGCCACACCCCCGGCGTCGAGACGACAACCGGTCCGCTCGGGCAGGGGTTTGCGACCGGCGTCGGCATGGCCCTCGCAGAAGCCCATCTTGCGGCCACTTGCAACCGCCCCGGGTTCGACGTGGTTGACCATTTCACCTATGCCATCGTCTCGGACGGCGACCTGCAGGAGGGCATCAGCCACGAAGCGGCCTCGCTCGCCGGCCACCTGAAGCTCGGCAAACTCGTCTACCTGTACGACGACAACAACATCAGCATCGACGGGCCCACCTCGCTCTCTTATAGCGACAACGTCCCGATGCGTTTCGAGTCGTACGGCTGGCACACGCAGACGGTCAGCGCCTATGATATGCCCGCGATTGCGAAGGCGATCGAGGCCGCGCAACAGGTGACGGACCGGCCGAGCCTGATCGTCTGCAAATCTCAGATTGCCTACGGCAGCCCCAACAAAGTCAACACGGCGGAGGCGCATGGCGCGCCGCTTGGCGCAGATGAGGTGCGCCTGACGAAGCAGGCCCTGACGAAGCAGGCGCTCGGCTTGCCCGCGGACGAGCAGTTCTGGGTGCCCGACGAGGTCTACGGCCGCTATCACGCGGCGGTGGAGCAGGGCGCGCAGCGGGAGAACGAGTGGCTCGACTTGGTCAAGCGATACGGCGAAGCCGACTCCGAGGCGGGCAAGGCGTTCCAACTGGTGTTAGAGCGGGGCCTGCCTGAGGGGTGGGACGCGAATCTGCCCGTGTGGAAGCCGGGCGACAAGCTGGCAACGCGCGCCGCGTCCGGCAAAGTGCTCGACGCCATTGCGCCCGCGATCCCGACGCTCATCGGCGGCTCGGCGGAC
>JALOOB010000461.1 GCA_025454635.1 Anaerolineae bacterium | reverse complement strand
GTTCCAGTACTTCTCCGAGCAGCCTACGCTCGCCCGGCTAATTGCGCTCACTAACGCGGCCGACATCCCCCAGCACGACGCCCTCCGCGCAGCGCTTGCAGGCACGCCCGTCAACGACGAGGACCGGCGTCTGGCTCGGCAATGGGCCGCGTTCATGAACATCCGCTACGCGATGGTCCACCGCGACAAGCTGCCCACGGAGACGGAGGCAGCCGCGGTCGATCTCCTCGGGCTGAATCTTGTCGCGGAGGACGGCGCGCTCGCGCTGTATGAGGTCCCGCAGAGCAAACCGCCCGCGACGTACCGCATCGGGGAGGATCCGGGCCGGATGGCCCTTGGAGAGGGATGGGCGCCCGTCTCCCCTGGCGCATCCGGGACAGCCGCGGAGCCTCTGCCCGCCTTCGCGCAGCGCGCCGAAGCCCGTCTGCTGCTGCCGCTGCAAGAAGCCGCGCAGCTTCGCATCACCGCTTCCGCGCTCGCGCCCGGCCAGACCGTGCGCGTCATCGCGGATGGCGACGATTTGGGCGAGCAGCCGTTGCCCTTCGCAACGACCGAGCTGACGTTTGACGTCCCCGCTCGCGCGAACCGTCCACCGCTGAGTGACGTGAGGCTCCGCTTCGGCAAGATCGTTCCCCTGGAACAACTGGCCATGCAACTGAGCCGCAACGGCCCCGGCGGCCTGCTGGTTCGCAGCGCGGGGCAGGAGGCCGGCGACTTCGGCCATATCTTCCTCGACGGCCGCGATATCTCGCCAAACCAGCGCGGGTACAATCTCGTCGCGCTCGACGACCGCGGCGCGCTCCTGGATGCTGCGAACTTCGACACGCATGCGGATCCCGCGGCGAGTTCGCGCATGGCCGCGTGGATTCGTTCGCAACCGCCCGGCACGGTGATCGCGGGCGCAGTTCGCGACGAAGCGTCCATGAATCTCGGGCAGGACGCGGTGGACGCGCTGCGCTCGCTCGATCTGAGCGTCGATCTGCGCGGCCATTTCCGCTGGGGCCACGCCTTTATCGCGTCCGTCGGCGCCAAGGGCGGGTTCTGGGCTCCAAACCAGGAATCCGCCGACGCCATCCGCCCCGTTCAGCTCTCCTTCGGCTTCCCCCTAAGCGAACCGCGCGCCGTTGCGGCCGTCGAACAAGTCAGGATCATCAAATAAATAGGGTTGCATTTTCTAAACGCATATGGTATTATCTGGTCGTCGAACCGCCGCGATCGGAGCGCGCCTATGCGATCACGTCTCCTGTCCCTGATATACCCGTCCGCCCGTATCTTGCTCGCCTTCCGCGTTGCCATGCTCCTGTTTGCCCCTGCGCTGACCGCTCATGCTGCGGGCGGCGAGTGGTTGGGGTTCGCGGATTCGCCGGTCGGCAGCCAGCCGGTCACCGCGCTGACCGCAGACCGAAGCGGCAGCTTGTGGGCGGGCACCGAAGAGCGCGGACTCGCCCGGTGGGACGGCGCGACGTGGACGGTCTATACCATCACCGATGGCCTGCCCGACATGCGGATCGTTGCGCTGTTCGAGGACGGCCGCGAACGCCTGTGGGTCGCGACGGGCAACGGACTGGGTTACTTCCCGGCCGACCGGGGCGCGTTTCGTCGCATCAGCGCGGGCGGCATTCCTGCGCTGCCGGTAACCTCGTTCGCTGAAGATGCGCAGGGCCGCGTCTGGCTCGCCACGCCGCGCGGGCTCGTCGCATGGCAAGAGGACGGCGCGCTCGAGATCCCCGACACCCTGATGGGACAGCGGATTGTCTCGCTCGCGAACGCGGACGGCGTTGTATGGGCCGCAACGGGCGAGGTGTTGTGGCGCGGCTCGGTGGAGGGGTGGGCTCCCGCCGAGCCGCGCTCCCCCTCCGGCATCACGCGCCTTGCGGTCGCCGAAGGGGGAGCGCTCCACGCGCTCGCCGACGGCAAAGTGTGGCGGCTGGAGGGCGGCGATTGGATCGCACTTGCGGCACCCTTTGACCGCGGCGTGAACGCATTCCACGTTCACGGGGAAAGACTCTGGGCCGCGCGCGCGGGTGAGGCGCACGCGACCGAGGCCGGCATCACCCGAAGCTACGCGGCGAGCCTGCCGGCTGCCGCGGTCAGCCACATCGTCGTCGGAACCGACGGCATCGTCTGGCTTGGCACACGCAGCGGGCTCGCCGCCTATCGGCCGAGCTTCACGCCTCCCGTAATTAACGCTATCAGCATCAATGGCGCGGCTGCCGGCGCGAGCGCCATCACCCTCGCCCGCAACCGGATCAAAACGCTCGACATCGACGCCGCAGACGGCGCAACTGTGTTCGCGCAGTTGGACGCCGTCGACTCGACCCCACGCATCCTCGACGTCGATGCGACCGGCGCGTATGCTGGCGAAAGACTCGCAGCGGGGGAGCACACGCTGCGCGTGTGGGTGATGGACTCCGACTTCAATCGTTCAGAAGAGAGGCTTATAACGCTCAACGCGCTCGACCTGGCCTTCCTGCCCTTTGGGCTGGCCGTGCCGGCTGACGTCGTCGCGCCGCTCCTGGCAGCTTTCTCCTTCACCGCCATCGCTGTCCTGACCGTGGTTGCGGCAGTCGCGCTGGGCAGGCGCTCGGCACGGCAGCGCGCCGCGCGTGAAGCCGCCCGCGTGCGCGCCATCCTCTCCGTCGCAGGCAACCCCTACGAGGGCGGCCTGTCGCACGAGCCGG
>JALOOB010000145.1 GCA_025454635.1 Anaerolineae bacterium | reverse complement strand
CAGCTCGCGATAGTGCAGGCCGGGGTCGCGACCGGTCACGGCCGTGATCTCGGCCGCCAGCAAGTCGAGGATGATGCCGTCCTTGTCGGTCGTCCAGACCGTTCCGTCCTGGCGCAGGAATGACGCGCCTGCGCTCTCCTCCCCGCCGAAGCCGAACGACCCGTCCACCAGGCCGTCGACAAACCACTTGAAGCCCACCGGCACCTCGCAGAGCTGCCGTCCCATAGCCGCCACTACCCGGTCGATCATCGAGCTGGACACCAGCGTCTTGCCCACCGCCACGTCCTCGCCCCATGCCGGACGATTTCGAAAAAGATACGAGATGGCCACCGCGAGATAATGGTTGGGGTTCATTAACCCCACGCTGGGCGTGACAATTCCGTGACGGTCGCTGTCCGAGTCGTTGCCGAATGCGACGTCGAATCGGTCCTTGAGGTCGATCAGGCTCGCCATCGCGTAGGGCGACGAGCAATCCATCCGGATTTTGCCGTCCTTGTCGACGGTCATAAAGCCGAATGTTGGGTCGACACGCGTATTCACCACTTCGAGGTCGAGCCCGTACATCTCCGCAATTGGCGCCCAGTAGTCAACGCTTGCGCCCCCCATCGGGTCCACGCCGATGCGCAGCCCGGACTTCGCAATAGCCTGCATGTCCACCACGCTGCCGAGATCAGAGACGTAGGGTGTGATGAAGTCGTACAGGTGGGTCGTCGGGGCCTTCATCGCGCGGGCAAAGGGCTGCCGCTTGACCGGCAGCAAATTGTTCTCCAGGATCTCGTTCGCGCGGGCCTGCATCGCCTTGGTCACGGTCGTATCCGCGGGGCCGCCGCTCGGCGGGTTGTACTTGAAGCCTCCATCGTCGGGTGGGTTGTGCGAAGGGGTGATGACGACGCCGTCGGCAAGGCCGTCCCTGCGGCCGCGGTTGTAGGACAGGATCGCATGGGAGATGACGGGCGTGGGCGTGTAGCCGGGGGCCGCGCGTTTGCCGCCGCCGTTGTCCACCATCACCTCCTGCTCGTTACCCGCGAAGACCTCGAGCGCGCTGGCGAAGGCAGGCTCGGACAGCGCATGCATATCGATGCCGACAAACAGCGGGCCGGTGATGCCTTGCGCCTCGCGGTGTTCGCAGATGGCCTGAGAGATCGCCAGAATGTGAGCTTCGTTAAAGCTGCCCTTCAGCGAGGACCCGCGATGTCCGGACGTGCCGAAGGCCACCCGCTGCGCCGGGTTGGTCGGCTCTGGCTCGACGGTGTAGTAGGCCGAGATCAAGCGCGGGATGTTGACTAGCATTTGGTGGGGCGCCGGCTTGCCGGCGAGAGGATGCAGGCTCATGACAGACTCCTTCGGGCGCATAAAACTCGACGCGGGACGCTCTACGACGGCGCAGTGATGCCAGCCCCGCGCATGGTCTACACCGACAACCCCGGCGAAACCGCACCCCTCACCGCATGATGACGGTCGCGCAGGGGCAAGAAAGAGGCGCTCGGTATGCCAGGGCCGCGCGCCTCTTTTCGGTCGGAAGGCAGGACTTACAGTTTAGCCTGCCACTTCTCCGCCCAAACCAGCTCGTTCGGCGTCCCCTTGAACTCCGACTCGCCCATGATCTTATCGACCGTCTGCTTCACGATCTCCTGGCTGCCAAAGTACGAGTTGATCAGGCATTTCACCATCGTCGCGTCATGCAGGTGGGTTGTGTAGTTCAGCGAGACCATGACCGTCGGCACTTCCCACACGTACCACGGGCACTCGTTGCTCATGGCCGTCTTCCACTGGATGCGGTAGTTGTTCTGCGCGCCGTAGCCGACCACTTCCGCGACGATCAACGCCGCGTCGACTTCCTCCCGGTACTTGAGCGTGGGCCCCTTAACGCGCGTCGTGCCGTCGTTCACCGTCACCTCAAAACCGCGCCTCGTCAGTTCCTCGCAGAAGTGCTCCAGGCCCTTGCCCGCCGCATGGATGCCGCCCTGCTCCCCGGTCAGATGGTAGAGGCGGATGCGCTTGTGCGTCTCGGGGCGGATGGGCAGTTGGTCGAGCGTGTTCTTGACGAGCGTGATGCCTTTGTCTGCCGCATCCGCAGCCATCGCCAGGTGCTCGGGGCAGCCGACGACCTGGAGGTCCTTCTCGCTCTTCAGCAGCGTGCCGTTCGCCTGTTTCACGTGCAGGTTCAGCTTCGCCTTCAATCCGAGCACACGGCGGACCGCGTCGTTCATGCGCTCCTCGCTGATCACGCCCTGCTTGTACCCGTTGAGCATGAAGTTGAAGTCTTCGTCCATGTCGTTGAAGAACAGGAACATGTCGCAGCCCGCCGCGATGGCGCGCGGCACGTATTCCTCGCGACGCATCGCTGAGGTCATGCCGAGCATGTGCGAGGCGTCCGTGATGACCATGCCGTTGAAGCCCAACTGCTCCTTCAGGAGGCCCTGGATCAGCTCCTCGGCCAGCGTGGCGGGCAGAATCTCCTTGTCCTGAAGCTGCGGGTTGAGCTTCTTCTGGTAGTAGGGCAGGGCGATGTGGCCGGCCATGAACATCTCGACGCCATTCTCGATGTGGTGCCTGTACACGCGGCCGAACGACGCGTCCCATTCCTCGGGCGATAGTTCATTCACGCCGAGCACCAGGTGCTGATCGCGCTCCTCGGTTCCGTCGCCGGGGAAGTGTTTGACGCAGGTGACCATCTCGGGGCCATTGCCCTTGTCGCTGCCGGCCCGGTAGCCCTCGATGTACGCGCTGGTGTACTTGATCACGTCGTCCGCGTTCGTGCCGTAGGCCCGCGTATTGACGATCGTGTTGCGCCAGTTGAAGAGGATGTCTACGCAGGGATCGAAGTTGACATTGACGCCCAGCGCCCCCGCCTCGCGGGCCGAAACGTACCCCGCGTTCCATGCGACTCGCGGGTCGCCTGCTGCCTCGCACTGCGCGCCCGAAGCGATGTAGGTGCCGTCCGCGCAGGCGCCATTCCCGCCGGAATCGCAGTTTGCCGCGATCAGAAGCGGAATCTTGGACGCGCTCTGCAGCCCGTTCAGGAGTTCCTGGCACTGCTTCGCCTTGCCGCCCTGCCAGCGAGCGCCGCCGATATGGTGCTTCGCCAGGATTTCGTCGTTGGTCAGCTCGTTGCCGCTGAAGGTGTCCTTCCCGAACCAGAAGAGACTCGTGAAGAGCTGTCCGCACTTCTCCTCGGCCGACATGCCCGCGAGGGTCGTCTCGACCCACTGGATTTGCTCGGGCGACAGGTCATACGGTTTCTTGGTGAGGTCTACGAGTCTGGGCACGATCTTGCCTCCTACATGATGATCAGTAATTGCGCGCTTACGGACTGCGCGGGTCTCGCTTCGATGTCAGACGTGAAGCGCTTACAAGGTGCGGGTCAGTTGTCAGTCCTCGTACTCGATCCTCTTGATCTTGTCCCACGGGGGCGTCTTGGGCAGCAGCTTCTCGAACTTCGCGATCAGCGCGTCCTCATAGGCGCCGCTGTACTCGCAGCTTAGGAATTTGCCGAGCGCTTCGTCGTGGAAACGTCGCCAGGATTTTTCCTCGCCGCCCGGATTGATGGGGTAGTACAGGACGTCCACGGCTTTCGCCGCGTCGCGGTCGCCGGGCGCGTCGCCAATCAGCAGAATGTGATCGTCGGGATACTTGCCTTTGGCCGCAAACTGGAGGTGCTGCTTCTTCGTGCCCATCTCCTGCCCGGCAATGACAGTCATGTACTCCGCAATGCCATGCTCGCCCCACTCGCGCTCGAGCGCCTCGACCGGGGTGGCCGAGACCACCATCAGGTCGACGAGACCCTGCATCTTCCGCAAGCTCTCGCGCACAAAGGGGAAGGGCGGGACGCCTCGCACCATGTCCGCGATGGCCTCGTCCACCGTCGTCGACCACAGCACGGCGCGCTCAAGCTCCGGATCGGGCCCGAAACGCGCGGCGTGATCCGCCGCGAACTGCACCATGCCCTTGTGGCTCAACGGATAGCCCGACTCGATGAACTCCTTGATCTTATCGCCGCTGGGCACTTCCGCGTGTCGCGCTTTGACCTCGGGCCGCTCGCGCAGCAAATCGAACACGCGGGTCAGCGCGATCCACCGGTTCAGCCCGCGCGTCTTGGAGTACAGGTTGACGAATTCGCAGGTCTCACGCGCGTATTTCGAGACCGCTTGCAGCCCCCATACCTTGATGATGGTGGGTGTAAAGCACTCTTTGTGCTTCAGCTCCATCGCGTCAAACGCGCACCCGTCCGAGTCGATCCCGACGAAAAAGTCATGCTTCGGTTTGAAGTCGATCAAGACGTGGGCGGCCTCGGGGACCTTTGCAGCTTGTTTGGCCATGGTGAGCTCCTCCCGGTAACTTTGCGCCGACTGCTGAGGCGTGTGCGCGCCAGTGATTTGTTATAATTAGTTTGGTGAACTAATTATATGTGAGTGAAGAGAGAATGTCAATGGGGATAACCTTAAAAGTGAAGCGCAGTGGGAAAGTCACGCCGCGCCGGGGGCATGACTGCCGGCCCTAATCCTCGTAAACGGGCGGAACACGGAGAAACTCGTTCAATAGCAGCATGGCGCCGCCCAGCGCGCCCACATCCGCCCCGTGAGCTGCAAAGCGAACCTCCGGGCTCGCCATTTGGCGGCAGTTGAGGCGGCGGCGAACGTCTTCAATAAGGTCGAACTCGGGCCGCTCCATCATCGCGGTCATGCGGTTTCGGAACGCAGGGGCAAGGATGGCGCTGGCCCAGCCAACAACGACCAGTTCTGGATCAAAAAGGTAGACCAGGTTGGCGATGCCCAGCGCATGCTGCAAGATGACGCTCCGGGCCACCTCGGTCGCCAACGGATCGCCGTCCAGTGCCGCCTGATGAATCGCGCGGTGCTCGAGCCCAGCGTAGCCGTCGGCGGCCAGTGCTTGCAGGACGCTCGGTTCCCCTGCCTCCAGGCGCGCGCGCGCGAGCGGGGCCTCGCGCCCGACGTCAGCCATGGCCTGCCAACACCCTTGCTGGCCACAGGAACATAACTCGCCCGCAGGATCGAGCACGAGGTGCCCCGCGTCGACTCCGAACCCGTGGGCGCCGCGGAACATCTCGCCGTTGATCATCAGCGCGCTGTCGACGCTTGATCCGACGTCGGTGCCGATGCTCACGTAGACAAAGTTGCAAGCTCCCTGCGCGGAGCCATTCAGGTTTTCGGCAAGGGCAGCCGCGCGCGCCCGGTTCTCGACTCGCACGGGCAGCCCAAACCGCCCCTCCCATATGTCCCGTAGTTCCAGGTTGCGCCAGCCGAGCGCCGGGGAGTCGATAATCTTGCATTGGTCGAGGTCGACCGATCCCGGCACACTGACGCCCGCGCCGAGGAGCGGCAGCTGGCGCTCCTTTGCCTGAGCGACCGCGTCGATGATAAGCGCCTCGCCCAGCGAGAGGATTGCGGCCTGAGAACTCCTTGCGGCGACCGGTACGGTGTGTTTCCAGACAGGCTTGCCGGCAAAGTCCACCAGCATAGCCTCGACATAATTCGTGCTGATCTCGACCCCAATGGCGACGCGCGCGTCAGGATTCAATTCCAGCAGGTTGGCGGGCCGCCCGACACCCGACTTGTCCTGCCCCACCTCGCGTATCAGGTTGAGCGCAGCGAGGTCGTTGCAGATGATAGACACAGTGGCCTTCGTCAGCGCGTTCCGCTGCGCCAGGGATGCTTTGGACAAGCGCGGGTTATACCAGAGATCGCGAAGTAGGGCCGATGCGTTCTGCTGCCGCGCATCGCGTTGTTGGGCATAAGGGCGAGTCAACGATTAGCTCCGTAAATTAGTTTGATGAGTGAACTATACTATTCCTCACGGCGGTTGTCAAGCCCCTTCAGCACGCGATTCTGAAGTAGCTTCAGCATCAGGGGTCTCTGGCCTTTGTCGAGGCGGCTGCCTCAAATGGGCGCGATCAGCTTCGCGCCCATGCCCTCATCCGGTTTCACCCAAGTGCGTCGCGTTTTCGCATCCGCTTGTACGCGTTGATCAGCCCATTCGTCGATGCGTCATGCGCGTCAACCATCTCGTCGCCCGCCAGCTCAGGCAGGATGACCTTCGCCAGTTGCTTGCCCAGCTCCACACCCCACTGGTCGAACGAGTTGATGTCCCAGATTGCGCCCTGCGTGAAGATCTTGTGCTCGTACAGCGCAATCAGCGAACCGAGGATCTCGGGCGTGAGCTTCGGATACAGGAACGAGTTCGTCGGCCGGTTGCCGGGGAAGGTTTTGGCTGCGACGAGCGTCTCCAACGCCGCGCCCGTCAGTCCGGACTTCGCCACCTCTGCGCGGGCCTCGTCGGGCGTCTTGCCCTTCATCAGCGCCTCGGTCTGCGCGAAGTAGTTGGACAGCAGCAAGGTGTGATGTTCCCCCAGTGGGTTTTGGCTTGCGGCCGCGGCGAGGAAGTCACAGGGGATGAGCTTCGTGCCCTGGTGGATGAGCTGGTAGAAGGCGTGCTGGCCGTTCGTGCCGGGTTGCCCCCAGATGATCGGTCCGGTCTGGTACGCGACCGGCTCGCCGTCCCGCGTCACGCCCTTGCCGTTCGACTCCATGTCCCCCTGCTGGAAGTACGAGGCGAAATGCATCAGATATTGGTCGTAGGGCAGAATCGCATGGGACTGCGCGCCCCAGAAGTTGTTATACCAGATACCCAACAGGCCCATGATCACCGGAACGTTGCGGTCAAAGGGCAGGCTGCGGAACTCCTCGTCCACCCGGTGCGCGCCCGCCAGCAGCGCCTCGAAGTTGTCCATCCCCAGGTACAGCGCAATGGACAGCCCGACGGCGGACCAAAGCGAGTAGCGCCCGCCAACCCAGTCCCAGAACTCGAACATATTCTCGGTGTCAATCCCGAACGCCGCGACTTCCTTCGCGTTGGTCGACATCGCAACAAAATGCTTCGCCACAGCGGCCGGATCTCCCGCCGCATCGAGGAACCACTGGCGCGCCGAGTGCGCGTTCGCCATCGTCTCCTGCGTCGTGAACGTCTTGGAGGCAACGAGGAAGAGCGCGGTTTCGGGGGCGAGGACTTTGAGCGTTTCGACCAGGTCCGTGCTGTCGACGTTCGACACGAAGTGGACGCGCAGCCGCTCATGTCCGTAGGGCTTCAACGCCTCGCAGACCATCTTCGGCCCGAGGTCCGACCCGCCGATGCCGATGTTGACGATATCGGTAATGGGTTTGCCGGTGTAACCCCGCCATTCCCCCGCGCGGACGGCCTCGCTGAACCGGCGCATCTTCGCCAGCACCCGGTTCACCTCCGGCATGACATCCGCCCCATCCACGGGGATCGGACGGTTGGCGCGGTTGCGGAGCGCCACGTGCAGCACTGCGCGATTCTCCGTGTTGTTATACTTTGCCCCGTCGAACATCGCGTCGATCTTCGCGCGCAGCCCCGCTTGCTCGGCCAGCTCGAAGAGCAGACGCATGGTCTCCGCTGTGATCCGATTCTTCGAGTAGTCGAACAGGATGCCGGCCGACGCGTCGTCGGCGCAGGAATAGAGCGAGAAGCGCGCGAAACGCTGACCCGACTCCGATCGGGCGTCTTCCGCAAACAGGTCGCGCATGCGCACGTCCGCCATGTCCTGGCGGTGTTTCTCCAATGCCTGCCATGCCGGCAGTTGTGTGAGTCCGGACATTCGTCATCCCTCCATAACCAGGCGCGTGAGCCGGCGCGGGCTCGCGCTATTACAGGTAATAATCGAAGTCGTGTTCCGTGCGGACCTTGCGCCGCAGCGCGAAGATGTGCGCGGGGACGCCGGCCGGATCGAGCTCCACATAGTTCCGCTCGCCCTGCCACAGGTACCGCGCGTCGGTCAGCAGGTCATGGGCCTGGTAGGGCTGCCACGGGCTCAGGCCGAGCTCCTCCAGCGGCAACGTGATGAAGCCCGACTGTTTGTAGTGCGGGTCCAGGTTGACGACGACGAGCACCTCGTTCGCGCCATCCACGCTCTTTTTCGAGTAGGCGATGATTTGCGGATTGTCGACCTCGTGGAACCGCAGGTCGAAGTTCGCGCGGAACGCCGGGTTGTCGTGACGGATTTCGTTGACCCGCGCGATGAGGCCGCGCAGGCTCCCAACGCCCGATTCAGGCGCCTGCGCCAGATCCCAGTGGCGAATCTGGTATTTCTCCGAGTCGAGACCGGCCGGTTCTCGCATAGCTCGAACACCGGGCCGTAGATACCGTAGCTCGGGCCCAGAGTGGCGGCCAGCACCAACCGGGCGATGTGCGCGGCGCGGCCCCCGTACTGCAGGTATTCGGTCAGGATGTCTGGCGTGTTGGGCCATAGGTTCGGCCCCATGTACTCCTTAACACCCGTCCCCGGACGGTCTCCTTGCGTCAGCTCGGTGAGATACTGCGTCAGTTCCCACTTTGTGTTGCGCCACGGGAAATAGTTGTACGACTGCGTGAAGCCCAGCTTCGCCAGCCGCTGCATCACCTTCGGCCGGGTGAAGGCTTCCGCCAGGAAGATAACGTCCGGGCTCTCCCGCTTGATCTCCCCGATAACCCACTGCCAGAACGGAAACGCTTTGGTGTGCGGATTGTCCACGCGGAAGATGCGCACGCCCTGCGCGATCCAGAACTCGAACACGCTCTTCAGTTCGTCCCACAGCCCGCGCCAGTCGGCGGTCTCAAAGTCGAACGGATAGATGTCCTGGTACTTTTTGGGTGGATTCTCCGCATACTGGATCGTGCCGTCGGGGCGCCGTTTGAACCAGTCCGGGTGGCTTTTGACATAAGGATGGTCCGGGCTGCACTGGAACGCAATGTCCATCGCCAATTCCATGCCGTGCGATGCGGCCGCGCGCACGAGCGCCCGGAAATCGTCCAGCCCGCCCAGCTCGGGGTGGATGTCCTTGTGCCCGCCCTCCTCAGGCGCGCCGGGTTCCAAGCTGCCTGCGGCAGCCCCGATGGCCCACGGGCTGCCCGGATCATCAGGCCCGGACGTAACCGAGTTGTTCGGCCCCTTGCGGAACGCCCGGCCGATGGGGTGGATCGGCGGCAGGTAAAGCACGTCGAATCGCATCGACGCCACGTAGGGCAGCCGGTTGATTACGTCGCGGAAGGTCCCGTGTCGCCCCGGCTCAGGCGAGGTCGAGCGGGGGAAGAGTTCGTACCACGCGCTGAAGCGGGCGCGCTCCCGGTCTACGACGATCTTGAGCGGCTCGGACATACAGGCATAGCGGCGCTCGGCATTGCGGCGCATCAGCCCCGCGAGCTCCGCTGAGAACGCGCGCTCGAGCCCTACGCTGCCCCCCTCGCGGACGGACTGCGCGAAGATCTCGTGCCACGACGCCTCGCGCTCCGGCGCCTTGGTCGCGGCAGCGACAATCATGTCGGCCCCGATGATCAGGTCGACCGATACGTCCTGCCCCGCGTCCACCCGCTTCTTGAGATCGCGCACCCAGGTTTTGAAGTGGTCGACCCAGCCGCAAACCTTGAACGCGTATAGCCCTACCTCCCGCACCTGAAACATCGCGCGCCAGCGGTCACCGCTCTGATGAGCGCCAACCAGCGGCTCCATCGCCACTTCGATCCATGCGCCGTCGGGTTCCACCCGATAGAAGAGCGCGGCGGAGATGGCGTCGTGGCCGTCGGTGAACACGTCGGCCTCGACGACAACTGCGTCGCCTGTGATCCGTTTGACGGGGAACTCGCCGTTATCGACACGGGGCGTCACGTCTTCGATGATGACGCGCGTCCTGCCTTCTTCGATCATCTGTGTGCCTCCGGCCAATGGAAGATTCAGGATTGAATATTGAAGATCGAAGATCGGTAACCGCCTGCAATCTTCAATCTTCAATCTTGAATTGGCTAATCACAAAGACCGATACAGGTCGAGCGTGCGCTCGGCAATGGCCGTCCAACTGAAGCGTTCTTCGACCCGCCGACGTCCGGCCTGCCCGAACCGCTCGCGCAGCGCAGGGTCGAGCGTCACCGTGTTGATGCCCTCGGCCAGCGCGCGGGAGAATTTCGCGGCGTCGACCGGCTCGAAGGTCCCGGGCCTCAGCTCCAGGTCGACCAAGAGCCCGGTCTCTTCGGGCACGACGACCTCCGGAATGCCGCCGACCGCCGAGGCCACGACCGCCGTTTCGCAGGCCATCGCCTCCAGGTTGATGATGCCGAACGGCTCGTAAACCGACGGACAGCAGAAGACGGCCGCGTTGGAATAGTACTGAATGACCTGGTCTCGGGGGAGCATCTCCTGCACCCAGATGACCGGCGCGCCGCCGGCCCGCTCGCGCTGCGCGCTGACCTCGGCAACCCGCGCGCTCATCTCCCGGCCGATTTCCGGCGTGTCCGGCGCGCCCGCGCACAGCACGACCTGGATCGACGGGTCGATGTCGGGAATGGCGTTGACCAGGTGGATGATCCCCTTCTGCCGCGTGATCCGGCCGACGAACAGCGCGTAGGGCTTCTCCGGGTCGACCCCGCGCCGCGTCAGCGCGTCGACCGCGCCTGTCTTCTGATACTCGCGCAGGTCGATGCCGTTGTGGATCACCTTGACCTTGTCGGGATCGACGCCGGGGAAGCAGCGCAGCACGTCGTTGCGCGTCTCCTGCGACACCGCGATGACCGCATCCGCGTCGAGGATCCCGTTGCGCTCGATCCAGGCGCTCAGGTGGTAGGCGTTGCCGAGCTGCTCCACCTTCCACGGCCGCAACGGCTCCAGTGAGTGCGTGGTCAGCACAAAGGGGATGCCCCACAGCTTTTTCGCCAGGAAGCCGGCAAACTGGACGTACCAGGTGTGGCAGTGGACGACGCTCGCGTCGAGGTTGTCCTTCGCCATCCCCAGTGAGCGATACATCGCGTCCAGCGCGCCGCCGAACCGCGGGTCGGTGTTCGTCTTCGCCTCGGCCCAGGGGGCATAACCCTTCACGCGGAGGCTGGGCTCGTCGACTTTCTGTTCGCCGAAGCAACGGACCTCGACGGGGACCAGCCGGGACAGCTCGCGCGCCAGGTACTCCGCGTGGACGCCTGCGCCGCCGTAGATGTTGGGCGGATACTCGTTCGTGAAGAGAGCGACTTTGCTGATCTCTGGCACGGTGCCTCTCCTTCGTGTGTGGATGCCGTTGGATGACGGACGCTGGATTCTTGAGTTGGTTTGTCCTGGTGGCCGACCGCCGGGCGACGACCTCTGTTACCGGCGCAAATCAGGGAGTGGGCGCCGCGGTGGGCGTCGCAGGCAGCACCTCCTCCGGCGCAACCTGCAGATACTTCACCATCAACCGCTCAATCGTGCCGTCGGTCTGCGCCTCCGCCAGCACGCGGTTCAGTTCGGGCAGCAGGTCCGACCCCTTGCGCACCGCGATACCGTACACCTGCGGGTAGATCGCCTCACCCACCAACTTCGCCTTGCCCTGTTCGGCCAGCACGCGCGCGGGTTGGCGATCGAGAAGCATGACGTCGATTTCCCCCGCCTCGAGCGCGTCAATGCCCGAGTCCGGGCTGACGAGCGCGACGAGCCGTTCGGCCGGCATCTTGCCGGTCGCGACCGCGTTCTCACGCAGCCAGCTTTCGTACACCGAGCCTTCCTGCGCGCCCACCCGAAGCGCAGCCAGGTCGTCGAGCGACGCAACCTTCGCGATATCGGAGTCGAGCCCCGCGAGTACGGCGTCTTGTCCGACGTAGTACACATTCGTAAAATCGACCTCGCTCGCGCGCTCCGGCGTGATCGAAATCGCAGCGATGGCGACATCTGCCAGATCAGTGGCCAGCGCATTGCCCAACTTGTCGAATGTGAAGTCGTCAATCTCGACCCGCAGCCCCAGCCGCCGCGCGAGATCTGTGATGAGTTCGATATCGATGCCGGTAGGCTTCAGGTTCTCGTCATAGGTGGAGAAGGGGGGGTTGTCCAAAGTCGTCGCGACCCGCAGCACGCCTTCAGATTGGACGTCCTGCAAGTCGTCCGTTGCAGGCGCGGCGGGCAGTCCGGTGGGTGTCGGGACGACGGGACGATCTTCCGCAGTCGGGGGCGAAACGGTCGGAGGGATTGACGTGGGCGCGGCCGCAGGCGCCGTTGCCGGCGCGGCCGCCGGCGCGCCGCCGCAGGCCGCGAGCAGCACCCCGCACAGTAGAACCGCGAACCAGAGCGCGCCGGCTTTTGCGCTGGATGGACGTGGCATAATGGTGTTGCCTCCTGAGTCGAACGATGCAGGCTATATTCTACCCGAAACTTCGGTTTGCGTCTTCTTCCTCAAGATCGACCCAAACCCGGCCTTCATCATTGCAACTACCCGCGACTGTGGTAAATTCTGATCGCGGTGCGCGCGCTGTCGGAAAGCCCTCGCATGGAAGCCCCGCCGCGCCGCAGGGAGACATGGATGGTCACGAGACGACTTCAGCCCGCTTCTCGCAACTTGAAAGCCGTCATCCTGGCGGCCGGCGCGAAGACCTTCACCGGCAACCTCGTCCCGGTCCTGCTGCAGGACCTCGGCGGAAGGAAGATCATCGACTACGTTACGGCCAACGCGGCGCAGGTCGTCGCGCCGGCCGACACCTACGTCGTCGTCGGCTACGGCCGCGCGGAGCTCGAGGCGCACCTCGGCCCCGGTTTCCAATACGTTGGGCAGCCGCACGCCTGTGGCACGGGCGACGCCGTGCGCCAGTTGCAGCCCTTGCTCCAGGACTTCGACGGCGACCTCCTGATCCTCTACGGCGACACGCCTCTCTTCTCGGCCGCATCCATCCGTGGGCTGATAAACCGCCACCGCCTGCGCGCGGCCAACCTCACGCTGCTCACCGCAGTGGCCGACCGGCCCTATCCCTACGGCCGGGTCATCCGGGACAGCGGCGGGCGGATCATCGATATCGTCGAGGAGGCGCAGGCTTCTCCCCAGGTGAAGGAGATTCGCGAGCTCAACGTCGGGGCATACGTCGTCTCCGCCCGGCAGATTTGGCCGGTGCTCGCCACGCTGCAACCTTCTCCCGAGGACGGCGAGTACCGGCTGACCGACACGGTGCACCGGCTCATCCGTCTCAAGCTGAACGTCGAGAGTTACCAGATATACGATCAGGACGAAATCCAGGGGATCAACACGCGCGAAGATTTGGAGCGCGCCGAGTTCATCCTTAAAAAGCGGCTCTTCCGGCCCCGGCGGCAGGAGGAGCGGAACATCGTCCAGTTCGGCACCGGCGGCTGGCGCGCGGTGATCGGTGAGGGCTTCACCCTCCACAATGTGCGGCGGCTGTGCCAGGCGCTCGCGAACGACATCACCCGCCGCGGGCTCGAAAAGCGCGGCGTGCTGATCGGCTACGACCGCCGCTTCCTCTCCGATCACGCGGCCGAAGCAGCAGCCGAGGTCTTTGCGGGCAACAATATTCACACCATCCTGCTCAAGGAGGACGCGCCCACCCCGCTTATCAACTACGCCACCGAGATCGTCAACGCGGCGTTCGGCCTCGCGTTCACCGCCAGCCACAACCCCCCGGAGTGGAATGGCCTTAAGGTGTTCAACAGCGACGGTTCGCTCCTGCTGACCGAGGAGACCAACCGGTTGGAGGACGAGACGAACAGCCTGCTCGTGGACGACGTGGTGAAGATTCCGCTCGACGTGGCCCTGTCCGCCGGCATCGTTGAGCGCCGCGACTTCGTGAACCAGTACGTGGACCGCATCGAGTCGTTCATCGACATGGACGCGATCCGCCGGGCCGGCCTGCGCGTCGCCGTCGACCCTATGTACGGCGTGGGCCACCTGACGCTCGGCATCATCCTCAACGAGGCGCGCTGCCGCGTCACCTTCATCCACGAGCGGCACAATCCCCTGTTCGGCGGCCAATCCCCCGCGCCTGACCTCGAGGCGTTGCGCATGCTGCGGACCGTGGTGCGCGAAGGCGACTTCGACCTCGGCTTGGCGACCGACGGCGACGCGGACCGCATCGCGCTGATCGACGAGCGCGGCAACTTCATCCACATCAACGACTTGCTGCTGTTGCTCTACTGGTACCTGCACGAGGTGAAGGGGCAGCGCGGGGGCGTCGTGCGCAACCTCGCCACGACCCATCTGCTGGACCGTCTGGCCGCTGCATTTGGCGAGAAGTGTTGGGAAACGCCGGTCGGCTTCAAGTGGATCGCCGCAGGCATGGTGGAGAACCGGGCGCTGCTCGGTGGGGAATCAAGCGGGGGCCTGACGATTCGCGGCCACATCCTCGGCAAGGACGGCATCTTCGCCTCCGCGCTGATCGTTGAGATGCTGGCTGTCACCGGCGCCCGCGTCTCAGCGCTTCAGGAGAAGGTGCTGGCCATCACCGGACGGCTTTACTCGGTCGAAGACAACCTCGCGGCCACCGCCGACATGCGCATCATCGTTCCGCAGCGGGTCAAGGCTGTGATCGACGCAGGCCAAACGCCGTACCCGGTCGTCAAAGTCACCGACTACGACGGGACGAAGGTTTACTTCGAGGGCGATAACTGGGTGCTGCTGCGCTTCTCCGGCACAGAGCCGCTCCTGCGCATCTTTGCTGAAGCCGACACGCCGGAGAAAGCGCGCGAGTTGGCGGACTGGCTGAAACAGCACGCGCAGGCGTGAGAGGGGGGCGTGTCAGGGAGAGGCGAGCAGTTCTCGCAGCCGCTCCACCGCGGGCCGCGGGCTGCTCAACACCGGCATGGGCAATTCCCGCGCAGCCGCTTCCGCCGCGCGCGCCATCGATGCCTGTGCTGCGACCACCACATCACAGCGCGCCGCCAGCCGGGCAAGATGCCCCCGCACGATCCGGTCGTGCTCCGTCAGTTCCCCGGACAACAGGAACCCGTACGCGCCGTCGCAGAATAACTTCTCGACCTCGACGGGCTGCCCCTCGCTCGCCGCGGCCTGCGCGATCAGCGCCGCGAGCGAGTCGAGCGCCGGCCGGGCCGTTGCCGCGATGCCGATGCGCCGCCCCAGGCGAAGCGCGCGCGCAACCATCGCATCGTCCACCCCGTAAACGGGCGCCTCGCACAGCGGGCGGATGAGCGGCACCGCGGGCGAGATCGACGAGCACGTGACCTGCAGCGCGGCCGCCCCGACGTCCGCGGCGGCCGTCGCGTGCTCCACCATGCGCCGGAGCGCCAGCGGCGGCGCACAGCCCGCAGCCAGCGTCAGCTTCGCCAGCATCTCGTCGATGATGTGCCAGCATTCCACCTGCGGCAGCAGTTCGCGCGCGAGCGCGTCGAACTGCTCGGCCACGCTGCGGACCGTGTGCAGGAAGACCACGCGCGACAGCGGGCGCTCTTGGGTCAAGCCGCCCCTCCGTCAATTCGGGCGCGTGCCGCCTCCCACGTCGAGCGGACGAACTTAGCCGCCGCGGCGACGCCTTCGCGCCCCAGGTAAGATGCCTCCTCCATGCAAATCCACCCGTCCCACCCGTACTCGACCAGCCGCGCAAAGAGGTCCGCATAGGGCGTGACGCCGGCGCCCAGGAGTACGTGCTGCAGCGCGCCGCGCGCCGCCGTGTCGGACGCATGGATGCTGACGATGCGCGGCAGCACCGCTTCCATCAGCGCGAGCGGATCGTCGCAGTAGGCCGCCGCGTTGCCTATGTCGAAGTTGATGCGCAGCCCCGACGGTTCCGTCCGCCGCGCGATTTCGAGGAAGATATCCGGCGGCTGGCAGAAGTCCGTATACTGCCACACCCCCGGCTTGGCGTGGTTCTCGTAGGCCAGCGTCACGCCCGTCCCGCGCGCCCACTCCTGCAGGCGGCACAGGCCGTCGGCCGCCCATTCGATGCCGTCCGCGCGGCTCGTCTGGGGGTGGGCCTGCCCGGCCGTCACCCGCACCAGTTGCGCGCCCAGCCCCGCGGCTG
>JALOOB010000460.1 GCA_025454635.1 Anaerolineae bacterium | reverse complement strand
GTCGGCTTCATTGAGGTCAAGGCCCCTGGCAAGGGTGCCGACCCGCGCCGCTTCAAGGACGAGCACGACCGGGACCAGTGGACTAAGCTCAAGTCGCTCCCGAACCTCATCTACACCGACGGCAACGCCTTCTCGCTTTGGCGCGATGGCGTGCTTCAGGGCGAGATCGTGCGGCTGTCCGGCGACGTGGAAAACGCCGGCGCCGCGCTCACCGCGCCGGACGCGCTGACGCGCCTGTTCGGCGACTTCCTGCGGTGGGAACCCATCCCGCCGACCAATGCGCGCGCGCTCGCCGCGCTCAGCGCCCGCTTGTGTCGCCTGCTGCGGGACGAAGTCACCGAGCAACTCGAACAGAAGGTCCTGGCGCTAACCGGTCTCGCCGAGGATTGGCGCCGGCTGCTGTTCCCCGAAGCGAGTGACGAGGACTTCGCCGACGGCTACGCGCAGGCCGTCACCTTCGGCCTGCTGATGGCGCGCGCGCAGGGCATCGTGCTCGCCGATGGCCTGGACCGCGTCGCCCGGGCGCTGGCCAAGACCAACACCGTGATCGGTGGCGCCTTCCGTGTGCTGACCGATGATGTCGACGGGCAGGAAGCGCTGAAGACGTCGCTCGACACCCTGACGCGCGTGCTCGATGCCGTGGACTGGGCCGCCATCGGCAAGGGCGACCCGGAGGCCTGGCTGTATTTCTACGAGCACTTCCTGGAGGCCTACGACAACGACCTGCGCAAGCTCACCGGGTCCTACTACACGCCGCCCGAGGTGGTCACCGCGATGGTGCGCCTGGTGGATGACGTGCTGCGGGACCCGGCGCGCTTCGGACAGCCGGAAGGCCTCGCCTCCAACGAGGTCACGCTGGCGGACCCGGCCGTCGGCACGGGCACCTACCTGCTGGGCGTGCTACGGCGCATCGCGGAAACCGCGCGCGCCGACGGCGCCGGCACGGTGCCCGGCGTTATCCGCGCCGCGCTGAAGCGCATCATCGGCTTCGAGTTGCAGTTCGGCCCCTTCGCCGTCGCGCAGCTGCGCCTGCTGGCGGAGGTCGCCGACCTGCTCAAGGTGAAGGGCACGGTGCCCGCCGACGTGCATCTGCGCCTCTATGTCACCGACACCCTCGGCAATCCCTATGCCGATGAGGAGTACATCCCGCAGATCCTCAAACCGCTCGCGGAATCCCGGCGGGAAGCGAACAAGGTGAAGCGCGCCGAGCCGATCACCGTCGTCATCGGCAATCCGCCCTACAAGGAAAAGGCGAAGGGGCGCGGCGGGTGGGTGGAGGCCGGCAGTGCGAATGCAAAGGAGGCCGCGCCGCTCGCGCGCTGGATGCCGCCGCCCGAATGGGGCGTGGGCGCGCATTCGAAGCATCTGCGCAACCTCTATGTCTATTTCTGGCGCTGGGCGACGTGGAAGGTTTTTGGCGATGCGGCCGCCGCGCCGCAGGCGCGGGCGGACCGGCGCGGCATCGTGTGCTTCATCACCGTGGCGGGGTTTCTCAACGGGCCGGGCTTCCAGGCGATGCGTGCCGATCTGCGCCGCACGGCGGATGAGATCTGGGTCGTGGATTGCTCGCCAGAGGGCCACCAGCCTGCCGTTGCCTCGCGCATTTTCCAGGGCGTGCAGCAGCCCGTGTGCATCGTGCTGGTGGCGCGCACGGGCAAGGCGGATGCGAGCAAGCCCGCCCGCGTGCGGTATCGCGCGCTGCCGGTCGGGCGGCGGGAGGAGAAGTTCGCGGCGCTGGCGAAGCTGACACTCGACGGCGAGGGCTGGATCGACTGTCCGGAGGAGGAGCGCGCGGCATTCCTGCCGGCCGCGACCGGCGGATGGGCGACCTATCCGACGCTCGATGCGCTGTTCGCCTACAACGGCTCGGGCGTCATGCCGGGGCGCACCTGGGTGATTGCGCCGGATCGCTGGTCATTGGAGGAACGCTGGAAGCGCCTGGTGGCCGAGCGCGATCCCGAGCGGAAGGAAGTGCTTTTTCACCCGCACATCCGCGACGAGCAGCTCGGCGACAAGCACTCAGGCAAGGTCGTGGAAGAGGGCCTCGCAGGGCACGACCATCGCATACTGCCTGTCGCGAAGGACAAGGGGTCGGTCGTCGCGCCGGCCCACTACGGCTTCCGGTCCTTCGATCGCCAATGGGTCATTCCTGATGCACGCTTGTTAAACCAACCGAACCCGACCCTGTGGCGCGTGCATTCGGATAAGCAGGTCTACCTCACTGCGCTGATGCAGCACTCGCCGACTGGCGGACCAGCAGTGACCTTCTCCGCGCTTATCCCAGATCTGCACCACTACAAGGGCTCGTTCGGTGGTCGCGCCTTTCCGCTGTGGGCCGACAGCGCCGCAGCGACGCCGAACATCCCAGCCGCCGTGTTGGCCGCGCTCTCCTCCGCGCTCGACGCGCCCGTCTCCGCGCCCGACCTTCTCGCCTACATCGCCGCCGTGGCCGCGCACCCGGCCTATGTCACCCGCTTCGCGACCGACCTTATGCAGCCCGGCCTGCGAATCCCGCTCACCACGCGAGCGCTTTGTCGATGCGTCCGACGGCCGTCCCGCCGGCGCGCCGCGCCTGCCCGCCGCGGAGCGCCCGACCATCCCGGAAGACGGCGCCATCCCGATCGACCCCGCTGCGATGCCGGACACGATCCGCCACGACGCCGCCACACGCCGCCTGCATGTCGGCCAGGGCCATGTCGACAATGTCTCCGCGGCCGCGACCGTTCGCGCCCGATCATCGGCGACCGCCGCAAGCCCTCGCCACTCGGTGACATCCAGCCGCCCGGCTGGCTGCCGGAGTACACAACCGAATTGCTCAACGTGCTGAACTTGCTCGGCGGCCTGGTCGCGCTGGAGACCGCGCAGGCCGACCTGCTGGAGCGCATCTGCAACGGCCCCACGCTGCCGGCCTCGGCGCTCCATGCCGCGGTTGCGGCGGACACGACGAAGGCGCCCGCCGCACGGCGCGGCCGCCGACGCGTGGCGGCGCAGGGCGATCTTTTGGGCGGGAGCGATCCCTGACGCGCCAGCGGCGCGCCGTTCAGCCGTTGCGCTGCGCGTTGCGCCAGGCCGTCCAGTCGACGATGCCGTGGTCGCGCACGACCTCGACCGCCTCCGGTCCGGCAACGCCGCAGAACACCACCAGGTTGGGATGGGCGGAGCGCGCGCTGGGCACGAACAGGCCGTCGCGGCCGTGGAAATGCGCGGCCTCCGCGATCTCCTGCGTGCGCGGATATTCGAGCTGCCGCTCGCTGTAGGACAACTGGCCGAACGCGTTCGTCTTGAGGCCCAGGCTCGCGAGCACCTCCAGCGAGGCGATGCGCACGCAGGCGTCGAGCGCGACGCGAAGCTCGTGCAGGCCATAGCGCACCTGGGACGGCATCACGGGCTGGCCGCGGCTGAGATGGAAGAACATCTCCGCCCGCGCGCCATCCTCATGCGTCGAGGTGTAGAGAACCTCGAAGCTGCGATCATCCCAACGGCCGCCCACCGCGCTGCACTGCGTCGGGTCGCGCCCTTCGCGCACGACGCGCCACACCGGGCCGCTCCAGGCCTCTCGCGGCAGCGCCTCGACGGCATCGAGCAGGTGGTTGTCGCGGGGGGAGCGGGCCGCGGCCATGCGTCAGAGATATACGTCCGAGTCCAGCCGATCGAGGATGCGCAGGATCTCCTCGGACCGGTTCTGGTTGATCAGGTCGATGGCCCGCTGGCCATCAAGCTGCGGATGACGCGCATAGAGCCAGGTGCGGATTTCATCCGCGCTGTAGTACTCCGTCAGACGCTGGACGATGAAGTGCAGGTCCGACAGCACCAGCTGAGTGTCCGGCTGCGGCTTGACCGTGCCGGACTTCCAGCGCGAGACCGTCGCCTTGGAGACGTCGATGTCGGTGCCGGACAGGCCGCCGAACTCGTTCAGATCGTCGATGTAGCGGGGCATTGCGCCCGATTTGCCGCTCACGGCTGCCCCTTTGCGGACTTGGCTGCTCCTCCACTCCGAAGCGCGGCTACGCGTGCGCGGGGCACGTCGTTGCCGCGGGTCTCGTGAATGGTCTCGAGCGTCGTGCGAATCTTCTCGGTCGTCCGGCTATGGTCCGCAAGCCGCTTCATCAAGGCTTCCGGATCGATGTTCTGGCGCGCCGCTTCGGCAGCGTCCGGGCGCAGTGCCTTGATCTCGCGCGCCGTCCGGTCGGCTTTCGCCATGGGCCCGTCGTGGCTGAGAAAATACGTCTCGCGTCGCAGGTCCGGCACGGCCTCCAGCTTCGCGATGCTGCTGAAGAACTGCCGCGCCGCATGCCCCCGCGGATCGGCGACCATGCTGTCGTACCCGTGCTTGCAGCACGCGCGATCAGCGCATCCGCAGATGCGGCGGCCATTCTTCGCGCTTGCGAGAACGTCGAGCTCGCTGCGCGTCAGCGTGCGGTTGAGGCCGGGTATCGAGAGCCGCACCGCGCGGCCGAACTTCGCGTCGTCGGGACGCGGTTTGGCTGGCTTGTGCCAGTCGCCCGT
>JALOOB010000144.1 GCA_025454635.1 Anaerolineae bacterium | reverse complement strand
CCGAACACGAGGTCCAGCCGTTTCACCAGCTCGCCCAGGCCGAGGATTATGGCGGTGAAGAGCGCGGTCATCAGCACGAGCCGGAGGATAGGCTGCCACTCGAACGGCGGCGCGTCTTCTTTCTTCTGCGGCACCTCGGGCGTGAGCATGGTCAGCAGCATGGAGACGACCAGCACGACTGCGGCGATGCCGAGCGCGATCCACAACTGCCCGCGCGCCACGAAGCGCGCGATGGTGAACGAGACGAGGATGAGCGGGATGGGGATTTCGAGCATGGCCTTCACGGCCGAGTAACGCCCGCGCTGCTCGTCGGGCACGAGGTCGGGGATGAGGCCCTGCTGCGCGCCGTGCGCGGTGTTGGCCGCGAAGGACATGAGGATGGCGACGGTGAAGAGGAAGGTGAAGCCCGCCATGCCCTCCATGCCGGAGGAAATGCCGATCAGCACGAGGAAGACGAGCAGGCCGAGTGTGCCGGCAAAGATGAAGGGACGCCGGCGGCCAAATCGGGAGGTGCTGCGGTCGGAGAACATGCCCATGACGGCCTGCCAGAGGAGCGCGGCCATCAGGCTCCACAGACGCAGTTCGCCCAAGCGCGTGCCCTTCGTCGCCTCGCCGACGAAGTCCTGGACGAGCAGCGGGAAGACCAGCCCGTTGGTCTGCGCAAGGACGGTGAGCGCGAGGAAGAAGATGTTGATGGTGATGATGTGGTACCAGCGCAAGCGACCGGCCATAGTCCTCCTTCGCAGGTTGCCGGGAATGTTATCCGCCGCCCACCGCACCCCCACCCATGGGGGGGAAGAATTCTACCACATCGCCGTCGCGCACGGGTGGGTCGTCCCAGTGGGCGAGCCGGCGGTTGACGGCAATGATGGCGACTTCTTCAGGCGGCACGCCGAGCCGGGCCGCGAGCGCAGGCAGGGAGATAGGGTCCGATTGCTCGATCGTGAGCCAGTCCCGCTTCTCCCCGTCGTACCAGCCGAGGTGCCCGCCAAGGTGGATGCGCATGATAGACGACCTTCTGCCACAGAGGACGCGGAGAACACAGAAAGTGGGGGCAAAATGACCTCGCCCCGACCCGTCTCTTGTTCCTCTGAGTCCTCTGTGGCCTATGTGGCTAAATCAGGTCGGCCGCCCACTCGATGCCGAGCTCGCGCAGCTTCTCCCGCGTGGGGACGCCGCTCTCGACGTCCCACCCCTTGATCTCGTAGAGGTCGCTCAGCGCGCGCTCGAACTCGTCGCGCGGGTAACTCACGCCCTGCAGCGCGCCCGCCTCGAGCGGAGTGAACAGCCGCTCGGGGAGGGTGTCGTCCTTGCGCGTGAAGCCTTCGCGCGCGTTAAACACCCGAGTGAGATTGTTGGCGCGCTCGCCGATGCGGAGCATTTCTTCGAGCGACAAATCCCACCCGGCGGCCGCGTTCACCGCGTCGACCACTTCCTCGATGGCGATGAACGAACGCGGGGCGGGGCCGAAGTAGCACAGGCCGTTCGTCTTGCCGAAGTTATTCCAGTGCTCCATGACGGTGTAGTACTCGACCTTGCGCCGGCTGAAGTCGCGCGGGGGCAGCGGCTCGCTGATGCCGAGCGGGACCACGCCCTTGAACTGGAGCGAGTCGGGATTCGCCAGCACCGCATCGTGGAACGCGGTGAGGTGCTCGGCGCCGGTCTCGGAGGTGGCGTAGGAGAGGCCGACGCCCACCTTGCCGCGCGGGTCGTGCATGGGCAACTCCTGGCCCTTGACCTGCATGGCGAAGAAATGCGCGTCGCCGCCGATGGCTGCCGCCGCGCGCTTGGCGCCTTCGGCCAGGAGGTCCCCGATGCCCTCGCGGCGGGCGATCATCTCCACGCAGCGCACCATGGCCTCCGCGTTCCCGAAGCGCAGCTCCAGCCCGCCCGTTTGCTCCGGCCCGATGAGCTCGTGCTCGTAGCACTCCATGGCGAACGACACGACCGAGGCGCACGAAATCGCATCCATCGTGTAGCGGCCGCACAACTCGTTCGCCTTGGCGATGGCCTGCAGGTCGTCGATGCCGCAGTTCGAGCCGAAGCCCGACACGGCCTCGTACTCCGGGCCGCCGTAGTTGTCGCTCACCTGGTAACGGTCATCGACCTTGACCTCGCGCTTGCAGCGGACCGCGCACGCGTAGCACGAGCGCCGCGCGCTGAGCAGCTGCGACTCGTACTGCTCCCAGCGGATATTGTCGACCCCCTCGAACGCGCCCGCGCGGAAGTTGCGGGTGGGCAGGATGCCGCTCGCGTTCAGCCCCGCGGTCAGGCCCGGCGTGCCCTTCACCTGCAAGTCCCAACTGAGCGGGTTTTCTTTGACCCGCTTGGCGAGCGTCTTGCCGAGGTCGGCAATCACGGACGGCTCCGCCGCATTCTCCAGGTACTTTGTGCTGCCGCGCACCGCGATGCCCTTGAGGTTCTTTGACCCCATGACCGCGCCCATGCCGCCGAGGCCGATTTGCAGGACGCGGATGAGCTTGTCGCCCAACTCGGCGCGGATCGTGGCCTGCGCCTCTTCCGGCTCGCGCCCCCACAGGTGATCCGCGGGCCGGATTTCGGCATGATCGTCCTTGATCCACAGGTAGACCGGCGAAGCGGCGCGACCCGTGATCACGATCGCCTCGTAGCCGGCCATCTTTAGCTCGGGACCCCAGAACCCGCCGGCCTCCGACTCGCCGTAGCCGCCGGTCAGCGGCGATTTGGCCGCGGCGGTGAAGCGGGTGGCGGTGGAGAACGGCGCGCCGGTGAGCAGGCCGTTCGACAGGACCAGCATGTTCTCCGGCCCCAGCGGATCGACCCCCTTCGGCAGTTCGCTCAGCAGCAAATACGCGGCGAGCGCCTTGCCGCCGGGGTACATCCGATATAGCTCTTCATCCAGTACTTGCGTGGCAATCGTTCCGCGCGTGAGGTCAACGCGCAGCACCTTGCCGGTGTGTCCGTAACGCATTCAGCTATGCCCCTGATTCTTTATTGAGTACGCGTTCGAGGAACCGGTGGGTCTCCTCGAACAATTGCCGGCGCTCGCAGTCGAGCGCGACGCAGTGCGTCGACCGCTCCAGCCAGCGCAGTTCCTTCACTTTCGAGCCGACCTTGTCGTAAATCTCCTGCGGCGCGGCCGGGTCGACCGTGCGGTCCAGCTTGCCCTGGAAAATGAGGATGGGCTGGGTGATCTTCGGCAGCAGCGGCCGCGTCACGCGCTGCAACCGCAGCAGTTCGCGCGCGCCGCGCGTCGGGCGCGTGTCATACCCCTGCCAGAGCGCGTCGGATTCGGCGGGCGGCCCCGGCTTCGGCTTCATCTCATAGCCAAAGACCGAGAGCGCGTAGCCGGCGGCCACGAGGGGGCGGGACAGCGCCAGCTTGAGCGCGGGCGCATAGGACAGCACCGCCGCCACCTCCGGGCGCTGCGCGGCGAGATAGAGCGTCAGCACGGCCCCGGTCGACTCGCCGCCGACCGCGACGCGGCGGCAGCGCGACCGGAGGAGCGCGTACGTCTCCTCGACGCTGCGCGCCCAGTCCTGCCACTTCACCCGGTTCAGGTCCGACGACTGTGTGCCGTGGCCGGGCAGCAGCGGGCCCGCGACGGTGTACCCCGCGTCGCGCAGGTATAAGGCGAGCGGGCGCACTTCGGCCGTCGTCGCGGTCAGCCCATGAACGAGCAGCACGCCGTCGGGGCCGCCCTGGAAGTAGAACGGCCCGCCCTCGAGATGCGGGTTAACCAGTTGCTTCTTTGCCATGATCTGACCCTGACACAATGGCACGATAACATAATGATACGGGGCTCGGGCAACTTTGTGCCATTGTGTCTTTGTATGATTCCGTCACCTCGGCAGCCAGCGCTTCGCCAAGCGACACACCATTGTATACGCCGGATCGTAGATGTTGCCGAGGTCGTACTCGACGCACTGGCCGAGCAGCACGCTCGCCTCCGCGAACGTCAAGCCGTAATCGGTCGTGAGCCAGCGGAGCATTTCGGTCGTCGCGTGTTGGACGGCTTGGTCGAGCGGTCGCGCGTTGCCTACGGTGAAGATGTCGGTCGCGTTTTCGCCGCGCGGCCAGCCGGTGCGCTTGCCCTTAAGGACACGCACGGTAAACTCCACCTCGAACGACGTCTCGATGCCCGTGCCCACGATCTCGCCGTCGCCTTGCACCGCGTGCCCGTCGCCGATGAAGAAGAGCGCGCCCTCGACGGCGACGGGGAAGTAGACCGTCGCGCCGGCGCGGAAGCCCCGGTAGTCCATGTTGCCGCCGTGCGGGCCGGACGTTGCGGTCGAGATGGCCTGCCCGAGCGCCGGCGCGACGCCGAAGCAGCCGATCATCGGGTCGAGCGGCAGCGCCAGCTTGCCAAGGGTGGGGAAGGGTTCGCGCGGCGTGGCAATCCCGGCGGCCGCGTCGATGTCCCAGATCAGCAAATGCGAGTCCGGCATTGTGGCCACAAAGTCGGGATCGACCACGTTGGGCGCGACGCGGTCGCGCATGAACCCGTCGGGACGGTCGGGCGAGAGGCGCGCGAGGTGGACGGCCAGCGTGTCGCCCGGCTCCGCCCCGTCGACATAAAAGGGGCCGGTCTGCGGATTCGGCCGGTCGGACACCTGCCTGCCGTGGCGGTCGCTGCCGTGCGCGTCGATCGTCCGGGTGATGATCGTGTCGCCATCGCTCACGCGCAACGCGGGCGCGTGCGAGCCGATGGTGTTCCAATAGCGGGTTGGTTCGAAGCGATGAGTGGTCATGGGGTTAGGTTAGCACCGGTATCGTAGCGTTTGCAAATGGCATCACGGCGATGCGCACGCGCTCGGACAGCGCGGCGAGCGCGCGGCGGACAGCCTCGTCGAGGGAGGGCGCGGGGTTGAGCAGCAGCCGCTCGGACAACTCTTGCGGCATGGCCGACACGAACACAAGGTTGACGCGCGTCGCGTCGCGCGCGATCTGCCACGCCTTGTGCGGCCCGATGCGGTAGCCTTCGGCCGCGTACGCTTCAAGTACGGCCGCATGGCTCTGAAAACCGTGTTCGGCCATCCACCTTTCGTAGCCCGCGCTGCCGGTTCCCTCGGGGCACTCCGCAACGAGGATCACCGTTGCTCCGGGCCGCGCGATCATGGTCGCGTGCGCGAACGCCTTCTGCGCCTGGTACAGGTTGATATCTTTCGGCCACCCGCCGGGCGTGACGATCACCAGGTCGAACGGTTCGTCCACCCAGACCTCGTAGATGGCGCGCAGCAGGGGAATCCCGCGCGCCATGACATCGAGCGGCGCGCCGGCCAGCGCGTGGACGATCTGCTTATGGTCGTTGAGGACCGCATTGAGCGCATAGTCGACGCCGATGATGCGCCCGATTTCCTCCACGTCCTGCCGGCAGGGGTTGTCGTCGTAGCGATTGATCTCCGCGCCCGGCGCGGTCATCATGGCATGGTTGGCGTTGATCGTCGCGCGGCCCGTCAGCCCGACCGCCGCGCTCTTGACCCCGCCGGAGAAGCCCATGAACTGGTGCGGCTCGATGTTGCCGACGACGACGCGCAGCCCGGCTTCGCGCCACCAGCGGTTGACCGACACGGGGACGCCGGCGGCCGTGACGCCGAGCGGAACGAGCGCGCTTGCGTCGTCGCAGTCGTGGCTGAAGACCGGATAGCGCGCCAGTATCTCCGGCGGCACAACAGTGGGGAACTCGTCGTCCCGCATCGGCGTGTGAGTGCCCGTGGCGATCAGCAGGGTGATCCGCTCCGGGGGATAGCCGAGCCGCTCCAGCCGCCCTAAGAGGGGCGGCAAGAGGACGGCGTGGGGCACCGGCCGCGTCTTGTCGTTGATCGCCACGACCGCCGACGCGCCGCGCGCGGAGATGGGATGCGCGTCGAGCGCGGCCTCGACCGCGGCGCGCGGGTCGGGCGCGGGGGCGACCGCGCGCGGCGCGAGCGCACAGACCTCCCAGCCGGGATGGTCGGGGAGCCGCAGATCCAATGATGCTCTGCCGTAGGGCAGCGAGTATGTTCGCATAGAGCGCTTACCGTTTGTCTTTGACAGGATTCACAAGATTTTCCAGGATTGGCAGGATTGATGCCTGGGCTATGTCATCGTGTCAATCCTGCCAAATCCTGTAATCCTCTCAAGCGTCGTCCTAATAGAACAGCGCGATCAGCGTGAGGCTGAAGAGCGCGAGCGCGCCGGCCACGGCGAACCCGAGCAGGAGCGGCTTGAAGCCGGTCTTGCGCACCGAGCCCAGGTTGGTGCTCAACCCGATCGACGCCAAAGCCAGCAGGATCGCGAACCGGGCGACCTCGTCGATCGCCTTGAGCAGTTCCGCGCCGGTCGTCAGGTCGCCGGGGTTATTCATGTCGATCGGCAGGAAGCCGAGCGCGTTGAGCACGGTCCGCACGAGGGTCATGGCGATGAACGCGAGCACGAACCACGGGACGACCTTCCCCGGCGTCATCTTGTACGACGTGTCGCGCCCGCGCTGCGCATTCGCGTAGACCAGCCCGATCACCAGGATGACCGGCGCCATCAGCGTGTTGCGCACCAGTTTGACCACCGTGGCGACGTCGCGCGCGGCCTCGCTGAACGAGATGCCCGCGGCCACCACCTGCGACGTGTCGAGGATGGCCGTGCCGGCCCAAAGCCCGAACCGGTTGTCGGTCAGGCCCAGGGCCAGCCCGATGACGGGGTACAGGAGCACCGCCAGCGTGCCGAACAGCGTGATCGTCGCCACCGCGTAGCTGACGTCCTCGTCTTTCGCCTCGATCGCGGGCGCGGTGGCGACGATCGCGGAGTTGCCGCAGATCGCGGTGCCGACGCCGATCAGCGCGGCAAGCCGCGGCGGGATGCGCAGCAGGCGTCCGAACGCGTACGCCAGCGCGAGCGCGAACGTCAAGCAGGCCAGGATCAGCAGCAGCGACGAGATGCCCGTCCGCACCACGTCCTGCAGGCTGAGGCGCAAGCCCAGCAGGATGATGCCCAGCCGGAGGATGCGCTGGAGCGCGAACTTGATGCCTGCGTCGTACTCGCGGCCGAGCTGGAACGAGTTGCGCACCACCAGTCCGAGCAGCACCGCGATGAACACCTCGCTGATGGCGCGCGAGAGCGCGGCCGAGGGGATCAGCCCGTGCAGCAGCCGCGCGGCGAACGCGACTGCTGCGGCCAAGATCAATCCGGGGAGGGCCGGGCGGATCTCTCCCCGGATCTTCTGCAGTTCAGCGGCAACTGCGGACATCACGCGCTTTCGTACAGCTTAGTCAGGACGAATTCGTCGTGGCGCAGCGCCTCGGCCGCGGTGAACCGGCCGTTGATCGTGTGTTCAAGCACGTCCATCGCCTTGTCCGCGCCCTGGTCGAGGTTGATCTCGATGCGCAGCAGGCCGGTCAGGTCGACGTCGATGTGCTCGGACATGGTTGCGACGGTGAGCGGGTTGGCGCACAGCTTGATGACCGGGATGATGGGGTTGCCGATGATGTTGCCCTGGCCGGTCGGGAAGTAGTGGACGACGGAGCCGGCGGCCGCGCACAGCGTCACCATTTCGGCCGCAGCAGACGACGAATCCATGAAGTGCAGCCCGGGCCCCTGCGGCTCGACGGCCTTGTCCAGCACGCCGACCACGGTGCAGCGGCCCATCTTCTGGATGTTGCCCATCGCCTTCTCTTCGATGGTGGTCAGGCCGCCGCGGATGTTGCCCTCCGTGGGCTGCGAGCCGAGCAGGTCGACGCCTTTGCTCTCGACAAGCGCCTGATAGTCGTTGAAGAACTGCATGAAGCCGTCGGCCACTTCCTGCGTGGCGCACTGGTTGGCGATGATGTCCTCGCCGCCGGTCACCTCGGTCGTCTCGCCGAAGATCAGCGTCGCGCCGGCATCGGCCAGCCGCTCGAAGACCCGGCCGACCGTGGGGTTGGAGGCCAGGCCGGACGTGGTGTCCGACTCGCCGCACTTGGTGCTCATGCAAAGCTGGTCGACGGTGAACGGCTCGCGCTGGAGCTCGGTCGCGTACTGGACGAACTCCATCGCCTTGCGCGCGGCCATCTCGATCGTCTTCAGGTCGCCGTAGCGCTCGATGCTGAAGCCCGCGACCGGCTTGCCCGTCTCGGCAATGGCGTCGACCACCCGCTGCGTCCACTTGGGCTCGATGCCGATAACGACCGCCGCGGCCACGTTCGGGTTGCGCCCCGTGCCGGCCAGCGTGCGGAAGGTCAATTCGAGGTCTTCCCCGAACTGGAGCCGGCCATAGGGATGCGGCAGGGCCATCGTGCCCTTGATGAGCGCCGCGACGCCGTTTGCCGCAGCGTTGGAGATGTCGTCGATGGGCAGGATGATGACGTGGTTGCGGATGCCGAACCGCCCGTCGGGTCGGCGGTAGCCCAGCAGGGTCATTTCCTGCGGCTTCTTCCCGCCGAGGGCGAGCCGCTCGGTGTGCTTCTGGACGATCTCCGGCGCGGGCGCCTCTTCCAGGCTCCAGCGCATCGTCTTGAGGTTGTGCGTGTGGACGTGGCCGCCGCAGGGAATGGCCTGCGTGGTCTGGCCGATAGTGCGGCCGTACTTGAGCAGCTTGTGCCCGGCGGGCATGTCGCGCATCGCGACTTTGTGGCCGAGCGGGACGTCCTGCGTCAAGGCCAGCTTGCCGTGCTCCTGCCCCTCCAGCGTGACGACGCCGACTTCCTCGCCCGCATGCAAGTCGCGCACCGCGACGCCGACATCGTCAATGAGTTCGTGGATCAAGATACCGTGTGCCATGATGATTGCCTTTCGTTAAGAGGAGTTGAATGGGACGCTGACGACGCAGATGCTTCGCAGATTTTAAGGATCTATCCTGGTTATCTGCGCCGAAATCTGCGTTATCTGCGTCCTATTTAGCGTTCACCTTCACAGTTCAAGACCGTTCTCGCGCAGCAGCTCGTCGATGAGCACGGGTTGGCCCGTCCTGACGGACTGCTCGGCGGCGGCGCCGACGACGATGGACCAGAAGCCCTCGGCGGCGGTGGCGGAGGCCGTCTGTTTGCCCTCGATGTTGTCGATGAAGCTGACGTGCTCGAAGTAGGTCGCGCCGTGGTGGCCGCTCGACTGAATGAACGCCGGGTAGCAGGGCGAGCCGGTGCGCGTCGGTTTGCGGTCGCCGCACTTGACTTCCATGTAGGTGTCGGGCTGGCCGCCGGGCAGGAAGTCCTCGTTCTCCGAGACTTTGAGCCGGCCGTCGTCGCCGCAGAGCACCATTTCCTCATAGAACATGGGCGAGAACATGCACAGGTTGAAGCTGGCGGAGACGCCGTTGGCGTACTTGACGATGACGAAGGCGTTGTCGATGATGTCCGACTTCTCGCCGCCGTACTCGAAATCGAGGAAGTTGACCGCTGCGCTGCCCGTGGCGTAGACGCTGACCGGCCGCGTCTGGGCGAACAGGTTCATCAGGTCGAAGTAGTGGCAGCACTTCTCGACAAGGGTGCCACCGGAGTACTTCGAGAACTTGTTCCACTGCTTCACCTTGTCGAGGAAGGGGAAGCGATGTTCGAGGATGGTGATGGTCTTGACGTCGCCGATGGTCTTGCGCTCCAGCGCCTCGTGGATCGCCTCCACATAGATGGGTTTGTAGCGGTATTGCAGGCCGATCTGGAAGACGGCGGGATGGGCCTCGGCGAGGCGCATGATGGCGTGCGCGTCGCAGACGGTGGTCGCCATGGGCTTTTCGAGGAGGATGTGCTTGCCCGATGCGGCCGCCACGCGCACGACGTCCAGGTGCGAGAAGTTCGGCGTCGCAATAATCAGGCCGTCGACCGCCGGGTCGTTGCACGCGGCTTCGAGCGAGTCGTACACGACGAGCTTCTGCCCGCCGGGCCGGAACTGCGCGTGCATCCCCTGCGCGCCCATGATGCTCAACGGGTTGGGGTCGTACACGCCGTGGATGACGGCGCGGCCCTCCATGCCGGTGACGCGGATGTGCTCCTGCCCGTTGACGCCCGCGCCGATGACGTTGAACCGGTAGCGCTCTTCGCCGGGCGCGAAGAGGTAGCGATCTTCGGCGGGGATGTACGCGAAGATGGGGCTCCGCGCGAAAACCGGGTTGCGAAACTCTTTACCGATAGGCATGGTAACTTCCTTTGCCGTTCGAAGGCGGGGCTACACTCTTGGCTCAAACACGCGAGAGACGCCTTCAAGCACCTGTCGCAGCCTGCGAGGAGCGAGCGCACCGACATATTCTCCCAGGCGCGATCTGTCTAGCGTGTAGATCTGGGTGACGTTGGCGATGCTGGGTCTTGGCAGGCCCGCTTCCCCGGCAGCCAGTGTCACATTGCCGATGGCTTCCGCTCTCCGCATGTTAGTGGTGAGGATACAGACAACGACTGTTGCGATGCGAGTGTCGTTGAGATTATCGCTCTGGAGAACCAAGACGGGGCGCCGGTATCCGGGTTCTGAGCCAAGCGGAGTACCCAGGTCGGCCCAGTAGACATCCCCTTGATGGACTACCATTGATCCTCAGCATCGCTCTCCTTGATGAACAACGGCGCGGTATCGAGCCACGCTTGTTCTTCTTCATCTGGTCCCTGACCGTATGCAGCGTCGATGGAGGCCCGGTATCTTTCCTGCTCCTTGCGCTTGATGTAGTCCTGCAGCGCAAGCGCAATCAGCCTGCTACGCGATACCTTCATTTCCTGGGCCAATTCTTCGGCGCGTTTGAACAAAGCTTTCGGCAGCGAGACGGCCGTCTTGATCGTGCTTTCCACGGTTATACCCTTCCTTCTACCATCAGTATAACCGGATCGGACGGCCGGCGTCAAGGCGCCTATTCGTACTGCGTCTTGTCCCAGAACGAGCAGAACCGCTTCAGCCCCTCGTCGGTCCACGGGTGCTGGACCATGCCCTTGTAGACGGCGAGGCCGGCGGTGACGATGTCGGCACCGGCGACGGCCGCGTCGACCACCTGCCGGCCGTTGCGCACCGCGCTGACGATGATCTGCGTGTCGAACTCGTAGTTGTCGCGCATCATCACGACTTCC
>JALOOB010000143.1 GCA_025454635.1 Anaerolineae bacterium | reverse complement strand
TCATGGGTTGGGGCGTCCGCGCCGTCAAAGCTGACGCTCACGCGGCGGATGCCGGCCGCCTTGATGCGCCGCGCGACGTCGGCATCGACGAGGGTGGCGTTGGTGGCGAGCGCAACGATCAGCCCTTGGTCGGTGGCATGGCCGGCGATCTCGTAGATGTCGGGGCGGAAGAGCGGCTCGCCGCCGGACAGGACGAGGATGGGGCGGGAGAACGCGGCGATCTGATCGACAAGGACGCGCGACTCCTGCGTCGTCAGGTCCTGCGGGACGAGCTGGTCTGCCACGGTGATGCGGCGGCAGTGAATGCACGAGAGATTGCAGCCGGCCGTCGTTTCCCAGAAGACGAGCCGGGGCGGAGGGTAGCTGATTGGGTTCACAGAGATGATCCTCGCGGGGTGGAATCGGTGTTTGCCGCAGACGACGCAGAGAGCGCAGAGCTTGTGGGGGCGAGGTGTCCTCGCCCTCTCCCGCCACCCTCTGCTCCCTCCGCGGCCTCTGTGGCAAGAAAGGTGCGCGCGCTGTCGAACGATTCGAGCATGGCGAGCAGCATATTATCGAGAAAGGTGTTCATGCGGTCGTACAGGCGCCACGTGTCGGGGTCAGGCGCGCCCGCAAGCGCGCCGGCCTGGTAAACGCTGTCCATGATGCCGCGGCGCACGTGGATGAAGGTGGTAACCGTCTCGCCCAGGGAAAGCCCCGCGCGCTGGCACGCGATGCCGTAGCGGCTGGCGACACGGCGGCCCTCGTCGAGGAAGACCTCGCCACCGTTGGCGCGCGCGGCGTACTGCATCAGCACCGCCATGAGGCCCTGCCCCTCGACGCGCATCGTAGCGCGCTGCGTTTCGTCCAGGCGCGTGTACCACGGTTCGGTGACGTAGGTGGCGTGGGTCAGGCGGCCGCCGAGCAGCGCGAGTTGCGGCTGCCCGTGTTCGCCGGAGCGCATACCGGCAAGGAAGGCGGACAGCTCCGCGCGGCTGAACCGGCGGCGTCCGCCGGGCGTGCGGATGCAGGGCACCTGTCCCGCGTCGGCCCAGCGGCGTAGGGTGGTGAAGTGGACGCCTAAGTAGTCGGCTGCTTCGCTCAATTCGAGCCAGGGCGAAGAAATGTGGTCAGTCATCATGCGGCGGCGCATTCCTATGCAAAGCTCAGTATAGAGGAGCAAAACTGAGCATGTTGAAGTGGAGGTGAGTATAGTGCGAGAAGGTACAGATGTCAAATCGGGGATCAGCCACAGAGGTTTCAGAGAGCGCAGCGACGTAACGCAAGTTCCTAACTTGCGCCACTCGGCGTCCTCTGCGCCCTCTGTGGCAAAAAACGTTTGAGGTCAGGTGAGCGATGCGCCGAGCAGGAGCGCGATGGGGAGGGTGTGGACGATGAGCATTTGACCGGGGCCGTAAGTTAGCCAGATCACGTCGTCGATGTGGCGGGCGAAAGCGCGCTCGCGGAGGAAGCGCACCGCGAAGAGTTGCGCGGCGATCAGGAGATCGCTGAACAGGAAGAGCGCCGCGCCGACCGCAAAGGGGAGGAATACGAGTTGCTGCAGCGCGAGGCCGGTGGCAACGCCCGTGGTCGAGGCAAGGAGCAGCGAATAGGGCAGGGTGGCCCAGTGGAGCGCGGTGCGCTGCTGGTCGCGGTAGACGATGAACCACCAGGCAAGCGCGCCGATCAACACCCAGGCGAGCCACGCGGCAAGGCGCAGCATGGGGTCGACGTTGAGCGCGTTGCCGAGTCCGAGGCCGGCTGCGATGTAGGCGACGTGGCCGAGCGCGAAGCCGGCGATGCCGCCGAAGAAGCGGTTGGGCAGGGGAATGACGCGCGCCATGAAGAGGTCCCCGACGAAGCCGAGCGTCATGCCAATCGCGATCAGCAGCGCGAAGCGGCCGAGCGGGCCGGATGGCGCGACAAGCGTCACGGTCCACCCGGCAACGACGAGAACGAGGGAAGAGCCGAGACGCGTCCAGCGCGGCATCCGGCGATCTGCGCCGCCACCAAGAAAGTAGCCGCCAAAGAGGAGCGCGGCCCAGAGGAGCAGGAGGAAGAGTTGGAATACGGGCATCGTTGGCCTCATTCACAAGTCGTTAGGGCTTCACAGGATTGACAAGGCTAACAGTTACAGGGTTTCGCAGGATTCACAAGGCTGACAGGATTTACAGGATTTTGCAGGATTGACAACGAACCGAGGAAATCCTGAGAATCCTGGAAAATCCTGCAAATCCTGTTTCGCCTCTGCGAATTTTGTCTAACCCGCGTTAAACCTTCGGCGGGTATCCGGTGATCTCGCGGATCGCTTCGTACAGGGGTCGCAACTGCTGGTACATCTTCTTATAGACGCGGTTGTACAGGCCGTCGTACAGTTCGCGATTCGCCGGATTGGGCTCGTAGACCGCGCTGATGCGCGTCATCTCCTTCACGGCAGCGGTGAAGTCGCGGTGAAGGCCGAGGCCGACAGCCGCGTCCATGGCCGCGCCCAGGCCGGACGTTTCGTAGATGTGGGGCCGGGCGGTGGGCAGGTTGAAGATGTCCGCGGTGAGCTGCAGCGCCGCGTTGCTCTGCGAGCCGCCGCCCGACACGCGCAACTCAGTCACCGCGACGCCGCTGCGCTCCTCCGTGCGCTCCTTGCCCTCGCGCAGCGCGAAGGCCAGCCCCTCCAGAATGGAGCGGTAGACGTGCGCGCGGGTGTGGACGTCGCCGAAACCGATGATCGCGCCTTTCGCCTCCGGGCCGGGCAGCTTCAGCCCCGGCGACCAGTACGGCTGGAGAACGAGCCCCATTGAGCCGGGCGGCGCGCCGCTGACCAGGTCGTCGAGAAGTTCTTCCGGCTCCACCCCGCGCTCCTGCGCCGCGATGCGCTCGTCGCAGCCGAACTGCGCAAGGAACCAACTCACCATCCAGAAGCCGCGGAAGACCTGGATTTCCAGACTGTACGCGCCGGGCACGGCGGACGGGTAAGGGGGGATGAGTGGGATGACTTCGACATAACGCTTGTGCGTGGTGTTAATCGTCGCGGTGGTGCCGTAGGAGAGGCAGCCGACGTGCGGCTCGACGCAGCCCGCGCCGACGATCTCGCACGCCTTGTCGGCCGCGGCCGCAATGAGCGGGAGGCCCTGCGGGATGCCGGTGGCCTCGCTCGCGGCCGCGCTGATCTCCGCAATAACGCCGGTGGGCGGCACCAGGTCGACCAGCTTTTCCTTGGGTATGGGGACCGCCTGCCACTTCCAATCGCGCGGGCCCGCCCAGGTCAGCTTCTTGTAGTCGAACGGCATGTAGCCGACCTGGCAGCCGACGGAATCGGCAAGTCGTCCGGTCAGCTTGTAGGTGAGATAGCCCGATAGATAGACATATTTGTCCGTCTTCGCCCAGATGTCCGGTTGGTTGGCGCGAATCCAGTTCGCCTCAGCTTCAGCCTGGAGGTAGGCGACGGTGCCCGTCATGCCGACGACGCGAAACGCCGCGCCCCACAACCCGCCGACGGGTTTCTCGCCATACGTGCGACGTTGGTCAAGCCAGACGATCGCGGGGCGCAGGGGCCTGGCGTCACGGTCGAGGTTGATGACCGTCGACCGCTGCGTGGTCAGGGCGACGCCGGCGATGCGCTCTTTGAGGCTCGCGGGCCACCCGGTTGCTTCCGCCTGCCGCCATAGCCCCTCGCACGCCTCGCACAGCGCGCGCCAGTAGTAGTCGGGGTCCTGCTCGGCCCAGCCCGGTTTGGGTGAGACGTAGGGCTCAAGCTCGACGCGGTTCTTGACCAGCAGGTTGCCCTGCAGGTCGAACACCAGCGCGCGCAGGCTCTGCGTGCCGTTATCGATGGCGAGAATCAGGTCTTTCATAGTGGGGGGAATCGGACGGCGATGAGATTGAAAATTGAAGATGACGACTTCCGATCATTAATCTTCAAGCTTCAATCTTGAATGATCATTCACCGTCCGATTCTCGCTCTCCTTTTCCACGCCCAATGCCCGAGGCCGGCGAGGATGCCTGCGCTTGCCAGCGCGCCCGAGGCGAGGCTGCCGCGAATCCAGTACTTGCGGCGGCGCTGGCGGCGGACGAACAGGCGGACTGCGCGGCGTGAGCGGGCGTCTTTGAGTTCCTCGCGCCAATCCGGGACGAGCGCCGCTTCCGGAAGGTTGTAGCGCGCGGCCCACAGCTCGGCGTAACGCGCGGCCTCGGCGCGCCAGCGCGCGTCGTCCCAGCCAAGCTCCTCCCGGCAGATGGCTCCCGTGCGGTCAAGGATGTCGCGTCCGCCGCGGGGGAGCAGCAGCCCGAGCCGCGTCCGCCGCAGCAGCAGGTCGTCGAGGTGGACGACCGCCTCGGTGCGCGCGGCCCACCGCAGCTCAGCCCACAAGGTCGACGAGCCGGGCACCCGCTCCAACTCGCCCACGCGGGCGGCCGCGACCAGCGCCGGCGCGTGCGCGCCGTAACGCCCTAACAGTCGCCGTCGTTCGGTCTCTGACAAGTCCGCGGGGCCGAGCGGCACGTTCACCGGGCTTAACACCGGCATATCCGCTTTCGGTTCGCGCATCTGCGGCAGCCGCTTCGATGCCGCCCTGAGCGCGTCGAGCGCGATGCGGCGGAAGGTGGTCAGCTTGCCGCCGGTCACGGTTAGCAGGCCGGATTCCTCCCACACGACGTGATCGCGCGACTCCTTCGAGGGATCGGCCTTGCCGGTGCCGATGACCGGGCGCACGCCGGCAAACGCGCTGATCGCGTCGTCAAGCGTCAGGCCGAGCGCGGGGAACTGTGATTCGACCGCGGTCATGAGGTACGCCACTTCATCGGGCGAGATGCGCGGCTCGGCGTCGAGTTTGTCCCGGTGGTCCACATCGGTGGTGCCCACGAGGGTGACGCCCTCCCACGGGAAGATGAAGACGGGGCGGCGGTCGACCGGGTGCAGGAAGCTGAGCGCCTGGTTGACGGGCAGGCGCCACGCGGGGAAGATCAGGTGGCTGCCGCGCAGGGGCCGGATACGCTCCACTCCGCCGACCTCCGCGCGGAGGATGTCCGCCCACGCGCCGGTGGCGTTGATGACGACGCGCGCGCGTGCCTCGACCGCGCCGCGGGTTTCCGGCGATTGGTCGCGGATGACCGCGCCGGCAACAACTCCGTGCTCGTCGCGCAGGAGCGTCTCGGCGCGCGCGTAGTTGAGCAGGAGCGCGCCGTCGCCGGCTGCCTCGCTCAGCACGCGCAGGACGAGCCGCGCGTCGTCGGTCTGCGCGTCGCCGTAGCGGAAGCCGCCCTGCAGGCCCTCATCCGCAATGAACGGGGCGAGTTGCTTGAAGTCGGCGGCGGAGTAGTAGCGGTGCGACCACTGGAGCGCGAGCAGGTCATAGACCGAGAGGCCCGCGCCGTAGACGCGGCGGCCAGGCGAATCGCCCTTGTAGGTGGCAAGGAGGAAGCCGAGCGGGTCGATCAGCCCCGCGCCTTCATCCAGGAGACGCTGACGCTCGCTGACGGAGGCGCGGGTCAGGAAGATGCGCCCTTCCTTAAGGTAACGCAGCCCGCCGTGCACCAGCTTGGAGGAACGGCTGGAGGTGCCCCAGGCGAAGTCGCGCTGCTCGACAAGCGCGACGCGCAGCCCGAGGCGCGCGGCTTCGCGGGCGATGCCCGCGCCGGTGATGCCCCCGCCAATCACGAGGATGTCGTGAGGGGCGGTCAACGCTGACCACGCACCGTGGCGATGATTGGGTGGGAACATGCGCATATTGTAATCCGCTTTCCCGCGCATGGAAAACGCGCGCGCAGGAAGCGCGAATCACAATTACATGGACGCGGTGAGGATGAAGCAATCGGTTGTATTTCTCTCTTCCAGATGATACTATTTCCAAAAATCGGAGGTCTTACATAATGCGACCCCTGCGGTATTCCATAAACGTCACCTTAGACGGGTGCTGCGATCATCGTGAGGGAATCGTGGACGAGGACCTGCATCGCCACGCAGCCGAGAACCTTGCCGAGGCCGATGCCCTCCTGTTCGGCCGGGTAACTTACGAAATGATGGAGGCAGCCTGGCGGCAGCCGGGACCCACGGGAGTGCGGCCCGATTGGATGGAACCCTGGATGGAACCCTTCGCCCGAACGATCGACGCGGCCAAGAAGTACGTCGTATCGAGCACGCTGGAGCGGGTCGATTGGAACGCAGAGCTTGTGCGCGGGGATCTGGAAAAGGCCGTTCAGCAACTCAAGCAGGAGCCCGGTCGGGGCCTGTTCGTGGGCGGCGTGAAGCTCCCGCTGGCGTTGGCGGAGCTGGGATTGATCGACGAGTACGAGTTCGTGGTGCATCCCAGGGTGGTGGGCCACGGGCCGACGCTGTTCGCGGGGCTTTCGAAGCCTATCGACTTGAGGCCCGTGAGCCGGCTGGAGTTCGGCTCGGGGGCGGTGGCGATGCGGTATGAACTGAGAAGGTAGCCGGTAGGCCTCGTGATGCTCTTGAGCTTCGCCGCGTAGTCGCTCTTAGCGCCTATCTGCTTCATTAACCCAGGCGAGGAACTTGAGCAACTCGCTATAACGATGCGAAGAGGACAAAGTAACCCGTGCCTATGTCCATCAGGAAGTGCACCACCATCATGTACGGCAGCAGTTGGGGCCGCCAGCGCAGGCCGATGCCGATGACCAGCGCGAACGGGAGGAAGCTCAGGCCGCGGAAGACGAGGTAGCGCGCATCCGGGATGAACGGCGCGAAGATGTGCTGCGCGGCCAGCATCGCGACGGTGACACAGATGGCGAGGACAGCGCTGCGCGTGCTGCGCTCGATGCGCGGGCGGCAGTAGCCGAAGTAGTTGGGCAGCTCGGTCAGAGCCTGCGCGAGCGGCATCAGGAACATCAGCGCGGCCGCCGCGGCGACAGGGAGGGCCTTGATGTAGAGCGGCGTAACGGCCTCCATGCTGCCGAACAATGCGTTGGCGAGCAGTTGGCTGGGGAGCATGAAGAGCGGCCCGCTGACTACGAGCAGACCGAGGAGCCACAGCAGATCCTTGCCCACGGTCGCGCGGTGGAAGCGCACCATTTCGCGGTACGAGCTCCCCTCGCGGCGGAGGAGGCGGACCAGCAGCGCCAGGTTGACCGCGCCGGTGAGGAACACCGCAAGCGGCCACCAGGCGGCGGACGCGCCCCAGGGATCGGGGCTGCCCGTCAGCCAGTAGATCAAGGCGAAGAGCGCCTGGAAGGCGAGAAAGAGCGCGGAGCGAACGAACAGCATGGGCCAGGCCGCGCCCGCGGCGCGTGTGGGTGTCGACTGAGCGGCATAGGCGATGGACACGATGATACCTCCATGGACGTGACGAGGGCTGCGCTACTGCTATCTACGGCGCGGCGCGCGGAAAGTCGCGTGGGGCGATTTGACACCGCTCGTAACCCGTGTTACAAACTCGAAGTCAACAAGAGACACGGCAGCGGCAGAAGCCCGGTCCAGTCCGGCGCTGTCCCGCAACTGTAGCCCCGCCTCCGCGGGGGAGCCAGACCTTCCGCCTGCCCGCATCTTTCAACACCCTCGCGGACTGGGGTGCAGCCACGAACGCTGGCCCCGTCGAACACTCGACGGGGTTCTTTTTTCGAGGCTCGGCCCGCGCGGCCGGGCCTTTTCTGTTTCCAGACTGTTTGCGCGTATTAGCGACTCTCGCTAGCGGTTTCACAGGATTTACAGGGTTTTTCAGGATTCACAGGTCTTTTTTGGATAAGCAGTGTTGCCGAGGAATTACAGGACGCCAATCCTGCGAATCCTGTTAGCTTCTTAGGAGGCATCGTGTCCGAGCAAGGCGTGGAACTTCCGATGCGGCCGCCGCGCAGGGGCCTCGTCATCGTCAACACCGGCAACGGCAAAGGTAAGACGACCGCGGCGCTCGGCCTGGCGATGCGGGCATGGGGCCGCGAAATGCGCGTGTGCGTCATCCAGTTCATCAAGGGCACTGACCGCACCGGCGAGGCGCTGGCCGCGCGGCGCATGGGGGTGGAGTGGCACGTCACCGGCAGCGGGTTCACCTGGACGGGCGACAAGGCGGAGCAGAAGCGCCGGGCGGTCGCGGCCTGGGCCGACGCGCAGGGGAAGATCGCCGCGGGCGACTATGATTTGATCGTCCTCGACGAGTTCACTTACGCGTTCGAGTTCGGCTGGCTCGACGCGAATGACGTGATCGAGTGGCTGCGCGGGAACAAGCCTCCCGCGCTCCATCTGGTCATCACGGGCCGCGGCGCGCCCCCGGAACTGATCGACTACGCCGACCTCGTCACTGAGATGGTCGAGGTCAAACACCCGTACCGCAACGGAATTGCCGGTCAACCAGGAATTGAGTACTGATAGATGGATTAAGTGAACGTCGGACGCCCCCTACATCCCACTGTCCGATGTTAAACTGATCCGTCTATGAGAATCGAAACGGCTCTTGCCACGGAGGCCGCTGAGCTCGCAGAGGGTCTCTCTGGGTCCTCTGTGATCTCTGCGGCAAAAAGCGATATCAACATTTGAGGTAACACCATGATCGACGCCATCATCGCAGCCATCCGACCCCTCGACGAGGCGGCCATGCAAGCCGCGCGGAACCGTCAGGACATACTAACGAAGCCGACGCGCGCTCTGGGACGGCTGGAGGACCTGAGCATCCAACTCGCGGGCATCACCCGGCGCTGCCCGCCCCCTGTGCCCCATCGCAAGGCCGTGCTCGTCTTTGCGGGCGACCACGGCGTCACCGCGCAGGGCGTCAGCGCGTATCCGAAGGAAGTCACCGGGCAGATGGTTCTCAACTTCCTCGGCGGCGGCGCGGCGATCAACGTGCTGGCGCGGCAGGCAGGCGCGCGGGTCGTGGTTGTGGACGCGGGCGTGGCGAGCGAACTCCCGGCCGCAGCCGGGCTGATCGACGGCAAGATCGCGTTCGGCACCGCGGACATGAGTGTGGGACCAGCCATGACGCGCGAGCAGGCGGCCGCGGCGCTCGAACTCGGCGCGCGCGTCGCGCAGGCGGAGATCGACGCGGGGCTGGACCTGCTCGCGTGCGGCGAGATGGGCATCGGCAACACGACCCCCGCGTCTGCCATCGTCTCGGCCATCACGGGCACATCTGTCGAGATTGTGACCGGACCGGGCACGGGGGTCGACGCGGACGGGATGCGCCGCAAGGCCGCTCTCATCACCAAGGCGCTGCTGGTCAACGAGCCCGACCCGACGGACGGCCTCGACATGCTGGCGAAGGTCGGCGGATTCGAGATCGGCGCGATCGCGGGCGCGATGCTGGCCGCGGCCGCGCACGGCGTGCCTGTCGTGGTGGATGGATTCATTTCCGGTTCTGCCGCGCTCATCGCTGCGACGCTGTGCCCACTCGCCAAGCAATACATGATCGCCGGTCATCAGTCGACGGAGCCGGGCCACGTGGCCGCGATGGGGCGCCTCGGGCTGACGCCGTTGATCGACATGCGGATGCGGCTCGGCGAGGGCACGGGCGCGGTGCTCGCGATGCACCTCGTGGACGCAAGCGCGCGCATCATCAACGAGATGGCGACGTTCGAGTCCGCGGGCGTGAGCAACCGCTAACCGATGGGCGACCTGCTGCGCGCGCTCGGCCTGCTGACAACGCTACCCGTCCGCCCCCGGTGGGACGAGACGGTCAAGCCGGGCCGCGCGATGGCATGGTATCCGCTCGCCGGCCTGATCGTGGGCGGACTGACTGCCGCGGTCGCCTTTGCCCTGGCCTGGCTCGGGCTGGCGGAGCGCGCGGCGCTGCTCGCTGCCGCGCTGGTCCTCGCCGCGTGGGCCGCGTTGACCGGCGCGCTGCACCTCGACGGGTGGGCCGACTGCTGCGATGCACTCTTCGTGCCGGCGGAGCGCGAGAAGCGGCTCGCCATCATGAAGGACCCGCGCCTCGGCAGCTTCGGCGCGGTCGGGCTGGCGTTGCTGCTGCTGGTCAAGCTGGCCGCGCTGCAACCGCTCCTGGAGGGCCGCGCCACGGCTCTCGTCGGCCTGCCGCTCGCCGCGTGCCTTGCGCGGGCCCTCGTCGTCGTGGCCGCGTGGCGCGCGCCGCTGGCAAAGCAGGACGGCATGGCCTTCTATATGCGGCAGAGCCTGGGTGGGCGTGAAGTCGCGATCACCGCGCTGACCGCCGTGGCCGCGCTCGCAGCGGCGGCCTTCGTTCTGGGCCTTGCGGTGCTGGCCGCGCTTGCCGCCGCGCTGCTCGCTGCGCTGGCGGTGGCTGCGCTGGCCCGGGCGCGGCTCGGCGGGCTGACCGGCGACGTCTACGGCGCCATCATCGAGGCGAGCGAGACCGCCGCGTTGGTCGCGCTCATTATTGTGGGAGTCTGAATGTTCCGAGTCGGCACGACATCTTATATCGTCCCCGACAACATCCTGCCTAACGTCGAATATCTGGCTCCGCTCGTCGACGACGTGGAGCTGGTGCTGTTCGAGACGGACGA
>JALOOB010000142.1:18554-20170 GCA_025454635.1 Anaerolineae bacterium | reverse complement strand
TCGTGCGCATCGCAAAACACCTTCATTAAGCGCGGGTCGAGTCCGAGGAACGAACGGAACTCCTCAGGGAATACGTCGTTGTCGTTGACCGAGAACCACGACGGCGCGTCGCTCAGGTCGTCGTATGCATCGCGCGCGGCCGGGATGACGCGGAAGTTGCACTGGTCGAGCAAACACAACTCGTCATAATCATAAAACACGACCCGACCATGCCGGGTGACGCCGAAGTTCTTCATGAAGAGATCGCCGGGAAAGATGTTCGTCGCGGCCATGTCCTTGATGGCCTGGCCGTAGTCGACGACGGCCTCGGCGGCCCTCTCGCCATATTCCCGCAGGTATAGGTTAAGGGGCATTAGGCGGCGTTCGGTATACAGGTGCTTGATGTCGACCGTATCGCCCACGACCGAAACCGTGTTGCCGCAGAAGATGAGCAGCTCGTCCAGCGTTTCGTCGGTGAACCGGTCCCGGCTGAACGCCAGGTGCTCGAACTCCTGCGCGTCCACCAGCCGGCCCGCCCGGTCGCGCTTGAAGACGAGCTGGTAGCGCGACTGCACGTCTGCGCGCGACGTGCGCTTAGGGTAGGGGAATGCATCCTTAATGACCTTGAACACCACGTCGAACGAGGGCATGGTGAACACGGCCATAACCATGCCCTTGTCCCCGCGCGCCGGTTCAAACCGGTCGTCGGTGTCCTGCAAGTGACAGTAGAGGTCACGGTAGAGCTCCGTCTTGCCGTGCTTGTTATGGCCGATGGAGATGTACAACTCGGCCCGCCGCTTCAACGGCATAATCGACTTAAGGAACGCGACGAGCAGGTAGGGACAGTCGACGTCGACGTGGAAGTAGGAGTGCGTGTAGGAAAAGACGATGCTGGCCTCGTCCTCCGTCAGAAGCACCGCGTCCGTGTAGATGCCGCCTTCGCCGTTGAGCAGGGCGATGACGAGCGGGTTTAGGCTTTCACCCCGGCGAATTCGGCCGACGATATGCGCGCCCTTGTTGCGGTAGAAGACAGCGGAGACGACGTCGATGGCGTCGAACTCCGCCGCACCCCAGGTCGCGACAAGATGGCGCTCGATCTCAGCCGCAATAGCCTCGGCGTCCCGGTCCTGATCCTCGTAGGGCACGGCAAACGCGAAGTCGGTCAGCAGCCGCCGCATCAACGCAGGGAGCGGCTCCCTGCTGTACGAACGGGGAGTCGACAAACTCAATGCCGGGATCGACGCCGACGGTCGTGAAGACTCGCCGCGTGATCGAATTGAAGAAGGTTTCCGCAAGCTCGATGTCGAGCCGTTCGGCGACCAGTTCGGTATAAGCGGCGCGCATCTCGGCCCAGACGCCGCGCGAGCGCGTCTCGTCACGCAGCAGATTGCGCACATCGTACACGGTCCGGTCGACTACGCGCTTGTACAGGTCAAGGCGCGCGACCGAATCGCGTTCCTGGCTGCGCCAGTCGCGCTGTTCGAAATAGCCCTGGGCGCAGCGCGTGATGCGCTTGAATGAGCGTTGATAGAGCGCGAACGCCTCGTCGATCTCCGTCGCGGCGACGCGCGCAAGAGGTAGCTTTTGCCGCATGAGGGCCTCCCTGCCGCGGGGCATCATTGCCTAAACCGATCGAT